>DASTOZ010000711.1:0-7728 GCA_035762365.1 Pyrinomonadaceae bacterium
GTGTCGAGCGAATGCCGGCGGTCGTGTTTCTCACGGCGTTCGATCAATTCGCAATCAAAGCGTTCGAAGCAGAGGCACTCGATTACCTCGTCAAGCCGGTCAGCGAAGCGCGTTTTGCTGCGACGATTCAACGTCTCGCAAAGCGATTGTCTTCGTCACCTCGCGCTGCCCGCGACGACCGAATCGTGGTCACGACCTCGCGCGGCGCAGCGGTGTTGCACGTGAGCGAGATCGACTGGATCGAAGCAGCCGGAAACTATGCGCGCCTGTGGATTGGGCAACGCAACTACTTTCTACGCGAACCGTTGCAAACGCTCGAAGAGCGCGTCAACAAACACGGCTTCGTCCGCGCTCATCGACGCGCGCTCGTCCGCGTCAGTGGCGTCAAAGAACTAATCCGCACTCGCTCCGGCCTCCTGGCCATTCTCAACAGCGGCGCCCGCATCCCCATCTCCCGCCGTCGCTCCGCCTCGTTCATGTCGGCCATCCGCGATCTTGGTACCGGTCCAACCGAGAATTAGCCACTTTCGATAGCAAATAGCCACTTTCGGCAATTGATATTGGATTGCATGGCGGCGATAATCTCCCAATTGGGAGGAAAGCCGGATGGAAGAGAAAGAGAAGACGGACGAACCGACACCTTTGTTCAAGACAAAAAAGATTCCGAAGGTGGAGATTTCGAAAGAAGAATGTCTACGCAGAATGCGGACTATAGGTGAATGGAGAGAAAAACGCCTTGCCGAGTTACGTGCCAAGCTACGCGCCGAGGGTTCGCGTTGAAGTTTATTTCCCGATTCGAGACGAACAACTTTATAAGCACTACCTTGAGTGGTTAATAGATGAATTAACACGAGTTCACGGAGGGTGTACCGTCCTGGAGAACATGAGCGGTTACTTTGATTCGCCTACAAAGGGACGACTGACCGATAGAGTCAATGTAGTTTACAGCGACTTCGAGTTCGACTGGTCTCAGGTTACAGAGCGGGCTGCAGTTCTCGAATACTGCGCCAAATTAAGACAGTTCCTGCTCACGAATCTCTGGGAAGAAGAGGTTTTGATTAGCGCCTATCCTGTTTCACATATAAGTCAATGACAGTCCCTTACGAGATCGACTGGCCTCTTCACAACTCTTAACAAATTTTTACCTGCGCTTAACACCGACTGATCCAATGGATCGTATTATCTCGCTTTCATAAAAGGGGGAAACTCGCGTCCGGGGGCATGGTAATGGCACAATGGGGGCGCCGCTTTGAGCGCAACAAAGTCGCATCGGAAGTCGTAAGCCAATCAAACCTGAAAAACCGTGATTAGCAGGAACTTATGAATCGCGAGCACAGTTTGTCGTATCGTCTTAACATCGTGCTGCTGATCGCCGCATTCGCAGCCGCCACGTCGGGCTGCGTTAACAAGGCGCAACAGAATTTCGAACGGCCACCCGCGCCTGTGACGGTCACCGCCGCCGTCTCGCAAGACGTGTCGAACTATCTCGATGCACTCGGCAAGATCGTCGCGCGCGAAACCGTAGCCATCAAGCCACAGGTCGCCGGTCGCATCACGCAAATCCATTTCACTGACGGTGCGAACGTCAGCAAAGGCCAACTCCTTTTCACGATCGATCCGCGACCGTTTGAAGCGAACCTGAAACAGGCGCAGGCAAATCTCGCCCGCGATGGCGCGCTGAAAAAACAAGCCGAAGCCAACCTCGCCCGCGAAGTGGCACGCGAGAAGTGGGGCCGTTCGCAGGTCGAAAGGTACAGCACCCTGGTCGAGCAAGGTGTCGTCGCGAAAGAACAGTACGAACAACTGCGCGCAGAGTACGACTCGCTGCGTGCTAACTCGGAAGCCGCACGCGCCGTCGTTCGCAGCGCCGACGAAACGATCAAAGTCGACAACGCAGCGATCGAAACCGCGAAAGTCGAACTGAGTTACTGCTTCATTCGCTCGCCAATCGACGGCCGCGCCGGTCAACGTCTCGTAGACATCGGCAACGTCGTCAACCCCGGCGGCACAGCCAACAACCAGAGCAACAACCAGGAAAACGCGTTGTTGATCATCGAGCGAATCAATCCGATCTACGCCGACTTCACGATCTCGCAAAACCATCTCTCCGCCGTTCAGCGAGAAATGCAGCAGGGAAGTCTCCGAACCGAGGTGCGACTGCCCGACTCGGGAGACGATGCAGTCACGGGCCAGCTGACGTTCGTCGATAATGCCGTGCAGAACGAGACGGGCCAGGTAACACTCCGCGCGACGCTGCCCAATCCCGATCATCGCTTCTGGCCGGGACGCTTCGTAAATGTTCGCCTCGTTTTGAGCACGACGACGGGCGCGGTGCTGGTGCCGGTTTCCGCGCCGCAGATGTCGGCGAATGGCTCGTACGTTTACGTCGTCAAACCCGACTCGACTGCCGAACAGCGCCAGGTCTCACTGGGCCAACGGCAAGGCGATCTCATCGTCGTCGAAAAAGGTGTGAACGCAGGCGAGCAGATCGTGACCAATGGTCAACTCGGCGTGACACCAGGCGGCAAAGTGCTCGTCGAACAACCACGGAATACACAAAGCCCGGCCGCGACAAACGGATCGAAGTCATGAATCTGTCTGAGCCATTCATTCGCCGGCCAGTGATGACGGCAGTGTTGACGCTGTCCGTGATCCTGTTTGGATTGATGAGTTATTTCCAACTGCCGGTCAACGATCTGCCGGCGGTCGACTACCCCGTCATCCAGGTCTCGGTCGGTTATCCCGGCGCAAGCCCCGACACGATCGCCAACAACATCGCCACGCCGCTCGAGCGCCAGTTCATGCAGATCAACGGCCTCGAAGTGGTGACGTCGCAGAGCACTCAGGGCGTCGCGACTTTCACGTTGCAGTTCTCGCTCGACAAAAACATCGACGCCGCCGCCACCGACGTTCAGACGGCGATCTCGCAAGCGACCGGCAGCCTGCCCGCGGACCTTCCTTCGCCGCCGACATACTCGAAGTCGAACCCGAACGACCAGCCGATCATGTACCTGGCGATGGTCAGCGACTCGGTCACCGCCGGCCAACTCTACGATTACGCGAGCACGAACGTGGGCCAACGCCTGAGCATCCTGCCGGGCGTGTCGCAGGTGAACGTCTACGGCACAAAGTCGGCGATTCGCATCAAGGCGAACCCGTCGGCGATGTGGGCGCGCGGCATTTCAATCGACGATCTCGGCAACGCGATCAAAAACGGCACCAGCTACACCGGCGCAGGTCAGTTGGACAGCTCGTCAGGCACCTCGGTGCTGCGGCCGCAAGGTCAGCTCGAAAACGCGGAGCAGTACGGGAACCTGATCGTCGGCGGCACAAACAACGCGCCCGTCTACCTGCGCGATGTTGCGACGGTGAAAGAGTCGGTGCAGGACGAGCGCGTAAACATGCGCTTCTGGGTGCGCGACCGAACGATCCCGTCGGCCACAGTGATCGTCGCGGTGAGCCGTCGTGCAGGCGCGAACGCGGTTGAAGTTGCTAAGTCGATTTACGGAGTGCTGCCGCAGGTCCAAACCGAACTTCCCGGCTCGATTCACATCCAGCCCATTTACGATCGTTCGCAAAGCATCGTCCACTCCGTGACCGACGTGCAGATGACGCTGATCATTGCGTTCGTGCTTGTCGTCATCGTGATCTTCGCGTTTCTCGGTCGCGTGACAGACACGCTGATTCCGGTGGTTGCGTTGCCGTTGTCGTTGCTTATCACGTTCATCGCGATGCGCGGGCTCGGTTACAGCCTCGACAACCTGTCGCTGATGGCGTTGACGCTGGCGATCGGATTTCTCGTCGACGACGCGATCGTGTTTCTCGAAAATACGGTGCGGCGAATCGAACGCGGTGAGGCGCCGTTTGACGCGGCAATCAACAGCGCGAAGGAAATTAGTTTCACGATCATGTCGATGACGATTTCACTCGCGGCTGTGTTCATTCCGCTGGTGTTCATGACGGGACTCGTCGGACGCATCTTCCGCGAGTTTGCGATCACGATCGTCATTGCGATTCTGGCGTCAGGTTTAGTTTCGCTGACGCTGACGCCGCTGATGTGCGCTCGGCTCTTGAAGGACCGCGGTCATGGTTCGAAACAGAACTGGATCGAACGCGTTATCGGCGGAATCGAGAGACGCGTGCTCGCGTGGTACGGTGGTTCGCTGTGGTGGTTTCTGCGGCGGCGCTGGATCTCGCCGGTGATCTGGGCCATCTGTCTTGCCGGCACGATCTGGCTGTTCATGTTGGTGCCGAAGACGTTTCTGCCGCCGGGAGACAGCGGCGTGATCTTCGGCGCGTTTATCGCGCGCGAAGGATCGTCGCCGGAGCAGATGCGTGCGTACCAGGATCGGGTGGACGAGTTGTTGCACCAGGATCCGAACGTCGTCACCGACTTCACGATGACCGGCGCGACCGGTTTTCTCGCCTCGAACCAGGGCATTACGTTTACGTTCATCGGACCGCCGGAAGGTCGCAAGCCGATCGCGGAAGTGACCGGCGAGATGATGGGCAAGCTCAACACGATTCCCGGCGTCATGACGTTTCTGCGGCCGTTTCCGGTGCTCGAGATCAGCACCGGCGTGACGAACCAGAACCAGGGCCAGTACGCCTTTTCAGTCTCTGGAGCGGACCCGGCTCAGGTTTACGACGTGGGCCAAAAGCTCATGGCGAAGATGCAAACGTATCAGGGCTTTCTCTCGGTCTCGTCTGACTACTACAACAATACGCCGAACCTGAACATCGACATTCGTCGCGATCAGGCGAAGACGTACGGTGTCTCCGAGGCGCGCATTCTGACTCTGCTGCGCAACGCTTACTCGCAAAATTACCTGTACCTGATCAAGAAGCCGGAAGATCAGTACCAGGTGATCCTCGAGATGGACGACTCGGTGCGGCAGAAACCGGAAGACCTGTCGTTGCTTTACATCAAGTCGGACGATGGTCGAAATCTGGTGCCGCTAAACGAGCTGGTGACGTGGAAGACGACGCTTGGTCCACAAGTAGTCAACCACTTGAACCAGTTCACGAGCATGACGCTGTTCTTCAACCTCAAACCCGGCGTGGCCCTTGGCGATGCGACGAACTTCATCAACTCGGCTGCGGCTGAGATCGTTCCTCCCGGCGTCCGCGGAGAGTTGCAAGGCGAGGCGCAAACGTTCAGCCGCACAGTCACGAGCCTGACGATCCTGATGGGACTCGCGGTATTCGTGATGTACGTGATCCTCGCGATTCTTTACGAGAGTTACGTGCATCCTTTGACGGTGCTGTCGACGTTGCCGACGGCGTTGGTCGGTGGATTGTTGACGCTCGTGTTGTTCGGGCAGGAGGCGTCGCTGTACGCGTTTGTCGGCATGTTTATGTTAATGGGGATCGTGAAGAAGAACGGCATCATGATCGTCGACTTCGCGCGCCAGCGAGTCGAGCACGGCGAGGCGGCTGACAAAGCGATTCACGATGCGAGCATGGACCGCTTCCGTCCGATCCTGATGACGACGCTTGCTGCCGTGTTTGGCGCTGTTCCAATCGCGTTGGGTTACGGAGCCGACGGATCGTCGCGGCAGCCGCTGGGTTTGGTCGTCGTCGGCGGACTGGTCGTTTCGCAGTTCATCACGCTTTACGTCACGCCGGTGATTTACCTGTATCTCGAAGAGTTTCAGGAGCGAGTGCTGGACCGCACGTCGTTCTTCCGTTCGCGTCGTTCGCAGAAGCCGAGGCTTAGCGAACCGCCGCCCGCCACGCCGGAGCCGGAATCGGTTTCTTCATAAACTTCGCACGCGCGATTCCAGGTCGCGCGTGATCTCTTCCGGTGTTTGTTCGGGTCGGAACTGAACCGGCTCGCCAAACGTCACCGACACGGTTCCGGGACGGACGAAATACCGAGGCCGCTGCTTCAACTCGAATAGACCATCGAGTTTGATGGGAATGATGGGCACGTTCAATTCAGACGCCAGCAATCCGATCCCGCTGCGGAACGGTTGCATCAGGCCGTCCTTCGTCTCGTGACCTTCGGGAAAGATCAGCACGCTAAAACCGCGATCGATCGCTTCGCCCGCGTACGCGAAGCTCTTGCGGAACCCGCTTTTTCTCGGCAGCGAGAAGACGTTGAAGAGCGAAGCGCCGAGCGCATATGTAAGTTTCTTCCGGGAACGCCACTCACGCAGCAACTCGCCGGACATCGCAATGGCCAGACGCAAGCGCCATCGAAAGGGAAGCGCCGACAAGATCAACGGCGCGTCAATGTCCGTCACGTGATTTGAAATCAGCAGCGCCGGCCGTTTCAGATCCGATAATTTTTCGGCGCCGCGAATGCGCGGGGTACACATGAGTCGTGATAACGGCCACAGAAACAGGTGATAGACGACCGGCCGGATCCATGTGAACGGAAAACGCATGGCCCACGCGGGATACGGGTAGGCAACGGTGTCAGGCGTACCCTCGCGCACGATGCGTTCGAGGTCTTCGATCGTCGTGGCTTCGGTGAACGCGGCTTCGTCGATCTCGATCTGATACTGATCCTCCAGCGCGCTCAACAGCTCGACGCGGCCGAGCGAGTCGAGGTTTGCGAGCGACGGCAGCGATAAAGATCCCGATGGATGATTAATGTTTTCGGCAATCTGCGTCTTGATGATCTTGCGCGTGCCGATCGTGCGAGGAAAGTCGGGTTCGGGCCAGGTGGTCCAGTGACGCACGCGCTGAAACTCGGCGAGCGACTCGTTTGCACGCGCAATCGCGGCGGTCAGATCGGCGTGCTCGTCGGACGGGATGAGCACCGCCATCGCTTCCGTTTCCGCGAACGGGATCACCGCGCTCGCTTTGATCTCCGGTTGCCGATCGAGCACGGCTTCGAGGTCCGAGGGATAGATCTTCATCCCCGCCGCCGTAACGATCGTGTCTTTGCTGCGGCCGCGAAAGAAGATGTGACCGTTCGGGCCAAGCTCGCCGATATCACCTGTGTGGACCCAACCCTGATCGTCGGCGATCGGCTTTACGTCGCCGCGCCAGTATCCCGGCGAGACGCTGTCGCCGCGCACCAGTATCTCCCCGTTCTCGTCGAGCTTCAGCTCCTGTCCGCGCACCGGTTTTCCGATCGACCCATGAACCAGCCGAAACGGATGCGACACGGAAGTGAGCGAAGCCGTTTCAGTCATGCCGTAACCTTGAACGACCGCGTAACCAACTCGTCGCCAGAAAGTCTCGACGTCTTCTTCAAGCGTTGCGCCGCCCGTGATGAACGCCCACAGACGCCAACCGAAGCGACGATGAATGCGGCGAAACGTCCACCAGTTGCGCAGGAAGTGGCGATTTTCGTCGGAGGCTTCAGCGCGTTCCAAGTCGCGCGTGAGATCGGGGTAGTCGTGCAGGATCTTTTCACGCAGTGTTTCCAGCACACGCGGCACGGTGACGACGGCGTTGATGCGTTGCTTGCGCGCGACCTCGATGATCTCGGAGGGTTTGTACGACTCGAGGAAGTGAACTTCGCCACGCACAATCTGCGGAACGAAGATCCCCATCAATTGTCCAAACACGTGACTCAACGGCAGCAGGCAGAGAAACCGCAGCGGATGGACCAGCCGCTCCCACTTTGCGTAACGCGAGAATTCCTTTTCAATCGGCGCGAGGTTCGCGAGCAGGTTTCGGTGCGTCAGGCAAACGCCTTTCGGCTCGGCCGTCGTGCCTGAAGTGAAGACGATCTCGACCAGGTCATCAGGTGTGATTCCAGCCGAGACA
>DASTOZ010000712.1:0-3802 GCA_035762365.1 Pyrinomonadaceae bacterium
GATCATGGGTCGCTTGTTACTTTACGTCCGCGGACTCAGCCCGTTCACTTACCTCGCCGGAGTCGAAGCAACGTCAATCACCAACACTTCCGACAACACGTCGAAACTAAGAAAAGCCTGATGCTCGTTATCAAAGACCTGGTAAAGACTTATCCGAGTGGCGTGCAGGCGCTCAAGGGAGTCAGCCTCGAGCTGTCTCCGGGTGTGTTTGGCTTACTTGGACCAAACGGTTCGGGCAAGACCACGCTGATGAAGATCGTCGCGACGTTACTTGAACCCGATTCCGGCACGATCCGGATGAACGGCGCTGATTTAATCGGTCGCAAAGACCACACGCGCGAAATGCTGGGTTATCTGCCGCAGGACTTTGGCCTTTATCCGACGCTCACTGCGTGGCAGATGCTCGACTACTTAGCGAAGCTCAAAGGCATCACGGACAAGAAAGAACGGCACTCGCTGGTCGACGCGCTGCTCGAGCGAGTCAATCTCGGAGATGAACGCTCGCAGCGCCTCGGCGAGTTTTCCGGCGGTATGCGACAACGTTTCGGCATCGCGCAGGCACTCATCGGCGAACCTCAATTGATAATCGTCGACGAACCGACGGCCGGACTCGATCCGGAAGAACGTCTTCGTTTTCACAACCTGCTTTCGGAAACTATAAACGAAAACACCGTCGTGATCCTCTCGACTCACATCGTCTCTGACGTCTCCAACCTTTGCACTCGCATGGCAATAATTCGCCAGGGAAAGATTCTTTCCGCATGCTCGCCCCGACAGGTGGTCGACGGACTCAAAGAATCGGTCTGGGAAGGGAGTGTCCCGCGCGAGCAATTGCCGGCGTTCAAGTCTGAATTCAATGTGATCTCTTCGCGCACGTTCGACGGCGACGCGCGCGTGCGAGTGATCTCGAAAGGTCAGCGTCCGCATGGAGAGTTCACCCAGGCCACTCCGGTTTTGGAAGACTACTACTTCGACCTCGTGAATGCGCGCGAAGGCGCGCGACAGAATTGATGAAGAACCGCTTTTACACTTCGTTTGCCGCGGTCTTCACCAACGAAGTGCTGCTGAGCACAAAGCGCGCTGCGCCGTATGTGCTGATTGTGCTCTTCGCGGCGAATAAGTTGTTGTGGTGGGCAAAGGGGCCGGCCGTAGGAGCAGGTTGGGCCACTAACAGCGACTTCAACATCGCAAGAGACTACACGGGCTTCTGCTTTCTGCTGGGACTTCCGATCTTCACTGGGATCATGATGGGCGATCCTGTCGTCAGGGACTTTCGTCTCGGTGTGGATCCGCTGATCTTTTCCAAGCCGGTTGGCCGTGCTGCTTATGTACTGGGTAAGTTCTTCGGCAACTTCTTCGTGCTGGTAGTTTGTCAATCAGCGTTTGCGATCACCGCCTTCCTGCTTCAATGGGTTCCGTTTTCGGGAATGGTAGTTCTACCGGTGAGTGTCGTTCCTTTCGTCAAACACTTCATTATTATTGTCGTAATTTCTCACCTGATGCTGGGGGCTATTTACTTCGCCGCCGGAACACTGACCCGCAATGCAAAAGTGGTTTACGTTATCGCGGCGGCTTTTTATCCGGTTTACATCGCCTTCGAGCTGTTGGTGATGAAAAACCTGCCGGTCGTTTTTCGGATACTTCTCGATCCACTCGGTTTCAATACGCACCGGATACAGGCGATGAACCCGTGGCGCCAGACGGCAGAGTTCCTGAATCGCTACGTCATTACTTACGATCTGAGTAGTTACGTCAACCGCCTGTCGATGGTGGTTATCGCTGGTGTCCTTTTGTTACTGGTGTATAGGCGATTCACTATCCAACCGCTGAATGAGACGAGTCATTTCACCGGATTGAAGCTTTTAAGCGCTGCGGAACGGATTGCTTACGCGGCGCCGTCAGGTGGGTTCCTCGACTCGCGAATCTACGAATTAACAGAACGCGATCGAATACCGGTCCCGAAAATCACTTCAACTCGGGGAGCTGCGGCGAGCTTCTTCAAGCTTCTCGCGGCTGTGGGCACTGAGTTTCGGCTGTTGCGTGCGGAACGGAGTCTCCTCGTCCTTGCTACCTTGGTGATACTTCTTTCTATAGTGAACCTTCCGCCGCATTCGATGCGTCCTGAGGTGTCGCATTCGGTCATGTTTGCGACGAACGCGGCAAACACGTTGTTAGTGCTGTTGACGGGTCTGATCGTTTTCTACACTGGCGAGGCAATGCATCGCGAGCGAGAGCTGAAGGTCGAACCACTCGTGTGGTCCACGCCAGTCTCAAACAGCGTCCTGCTGCTATCAAAATACTCGGCGATGGTGTCGTTGACGCTGGCGCTGATCGTGGTGGTGAGCCTGATCTCGATTGTGGCCCAACTCCTGCGAGGTCACGCGCTCGACATCAGGGCTTACGTGATGGTTCACGGCATGGTGCTTGTGCCCGGCATCCTGTTCATAACTGCGTTGGTGGTGGCGCTGAATGTGGTGCTGCGAAACAAGTACGTGGCGTACGTGGTGGCCGTTGGCGCCGGCGCGGGTCTCGTCTATTTCTATAACCTTGGCTACACCCACTGGCTTTACAACCCGCTGCTCTATCGCATCTGGACCTATCCCGATCTCACCACCACGACAATGCTCGTGAACAGGCTCTACTGCCTTGGTCTCACCGCCGTTTGCCTCGTCCTGGCGCATCTTTTCTTCGAACGAAAGACGAGATAAATCGGAACGTTCGTGCGACCATGAACGTGAAAGCGTTTATGATGTAGCGACGTGCCGATGATCAGTCTGATTCGACCAGTCTTCAGAGTGATCCTTGTGGGAGCGATTGTTCTCGTACTTGCTCCCGCACCTGTGTGCTCCGCCAGAGGCATGCCGCTCGACGGTCTCTGGCGATTCGCGCTCGACCCCACCGACGCCGGAGAGAAGCAACAGTGGTTCAATCAGCGATTGCCATATCCGATTAGGCTGCCCGGCATTCTTCAAGCCCAACCGCAAATCAGTGGACTGCCGATAGCCAGGGACACGCCCTGGGTGCTCTCGCTCTACGATCGCTACTGGTACTTGCGCGACGATTACAAGGACTACACTGAACCCGGCAAGGTAAAGGTCCCGTTCCTGTCTCAACCCCCGCGCCACTATCTCGGCGCAGCGTGGTATCAACGCGACTTTGACGTTTTTCAATACCAGACTGCGCGCCGGTTCGTGCTGACGCTCGAGCGTCCTCATTGGGAAACGACTGTTTGGGTCGACGGAAAGAAGATTGGATCGGATCGAAGTCTGGTTGCGCCACACGTCTACGAGCTCGGAACTCTCACCGCCGGCCGTCACCAGCTTACGATTCGCGTAGACAACCGCATGATCATGCCTTACCGCCCCGACGCTCACAGCGTTTCCGACTCAGTCGGCGCAAGCTGGAACGGCATCGTCGGACGGATTGAGCTTAACGACACCAGCCGGGTCTGGATCGACAATGCACAGGTGTTTCCGAACCTGGGGACGAGATCGATGCTCATTCGAGTGAAGATCGGAAACCAAACAGGAATCAGTGGATCGGGCACGCTTACGGCAATCTGGCCGGACATCGGCGCCGTGCCTGTGACCTGGGATGAAAAAGGCGGAACCGCGGAAGTCGATGTGCCGCTGCGCGTGGACCAGGAGCCGTGGGATGAGTTCAATCCGAAGTTGCACGCACTCAGGTTGTGGTTGCGGGGAACTGGCGTCGAAGAGTACTACGATTTGAAGGTTGGTCTGCGTGAGTTGAAAGCGGTCGGAAAAGAGTTTGTTCTTAACGGCAGGCCGATCTACTTTCGCGG
>DASTOZ010000713.1:0-2870 GCA_035762365.1 Pyrinomonadaceae bacterium
TCGTCCGTAACCTTCCCGTCCTTGATCGGAACGTTGAAGTCAACACGGATGAAAACCCGCTTGCCACCAAGAGTCAGATCTTTTATCGATAGTTTAGGCACAAAAAGGCACAAAAAAGCACAAGACGATCAGAAGCCAGAATGAAGCACAAAGTACAAAGACCCAAGACCCAAGACCCAAGACCAAACGCCTAAAGCCCTTTACTCGCGATGTATTTGATCAGGTCCCGAACGCGACACGAATAACCCCACTCGTTGTCGTACCACGAAAGCACCTTCAACATTCGTCCACCAATCACTTTCGTGTACTCCGCGTCGACGATTGACGAATTCGAATTCTTTCTGAAGTCGACGGAAACCAGCGGTTCTTCACTGAACTCGAGAATGCCACGCAGTTCTTCATTCGCGGCATCCTTGAACGCCCGGTTCACATCTTCCGCAGTCGTTTCAGTCTCGAGGTCGATCACCACGTCGACAAGCGAAACGTTGGGTGTCGGCACACGCACCGAGATCCCGTCAAACTTGCCCTTCAACTCCGGCAAAACCAGCGCGACAGCTTTTGCAGCACCAGTGGAAGTCGGAATCATCGACAACGCCGCCGCACGCGCGCGTCGCAGATCCTTGTGCGGCAGGTCGAGTAGCTGCTGATCGTTGGTATACGAGTGGATCGTCGTCATCTGCGCGGAACGAATACCAAACTTCTCGTGGACCACTTTCGCCACCGGCGCGAGGCAGTTCGTCGTACACGACGCGTTCGAAATGATGTGATGCGCGGCGGGGTCGTAGTTTTCTTCGTTTACACCGAGCACGATCGTGATGTCTTCGTTCTTTGCCGGTGCGGAGATGATCACTTTCTTCACGCCGCCGTGCAGGTGCTTCTTCGCGTCTTCCGCTTTCGTAAACAGCCCCGTCGACTCGATGACGATCTCAGCGCCGACCGACTCCCAATCAATCGCAGCCGGATCGCGTTGCGAGAACACGCGAAACTCGTCGTTGTCGACCTTGATTCCGTTCTCGGTTGTCGTAACTTCGTGGTCCAGATTGCCGAGCACCGAATCGTACTTCAACAGATGCGCGAGCGTGCGCGTGTCAGTGAGATCGTTAACAGCGACGAAGTCGATATCCGGATCGCCGATCGCCGTGCGATAAATATTTCGTCCGATGCGTCCGAAACCATTGATGCCAACCTTAACTGCCATTCCGAAAATCCTCCTAACCAGTGCTAATAAAACGCACGGTTGTGCCGTTTTTGGGATTAAGTCTGTTGCAATTGTGGGACAGAGTCTCGCCTTTCGCTGTTGGCAGTGTCAAGCGAGCCTTCGTTTCAGCGCGCCAATCGCGCGTAATCGGCTGTAAACTCGCAGGATTTTATGAAACTGCACTTCTGCTGGTAACGTAGTAGACGCTTGAAGCGGCGGACTGTAGTTTGCCAGAATGTTTTCGCAATTCCCTTCACTCAAGCATTGGGAACTGGAAGGAATCACTTTTAAGGAGCTCTTCGTTCGATGTTAATTCTTATGTCTCGCACTGTAGTCAGGGCAGTGATCCTGTCGAGTGTCTTGCTCGCCGGAACGAGCGCCGCACTCGCGCAAACACCGCAGTCCACGCCAAGACCA
Organism: Pyrinomonadaceae bacterium; assembly: GCA_035762365.1. Taxonomy (GTDB): domain Bacteria; phylum Acidobacteriota; class Blastocatellia; order Pyrinomonadales; family Pyrinomonadaceae; genus PSRF01. Next base: position 1,616 of record DASTOZ010000713.1, read on the forward strand.
AGTCCCGCTCCGGGCGACCCAACACGCGCGCCAGGACACGACCCGATTCCCGGAACGACGCCGACGTCGCAAAATCCGACTGCCGCGCCCGGAACACAGCAGACGAATCCGACTGCGGCGCCGGGAACCATTCCGTCGCAAACACCTGCGCCAACACCGCCGAGCGGCGAAGTAATGGGACCAGTTCGCGACCCAGTGATTCCGCCATTCCAGCCGCGTCAGTTGCCGCCGATCCCGAGTCTTCAGCGTATCGGCGTCGGCACTGAAACGCTTCCGCTGTCGCTAAACGACGCGATCAAGCGCGCTCTCGAAAACAACAACGACATCGAGATCGCTCGCGACGACGTGCGCATCGCGGAAACGCAGTTGCGCGCGCTCGAAGGAATCTTCGATCCGGTTTTTGAAATCACACCGCAATACGACAAGCGCATCTCGCCAGTCCAGAGCGAATTGAGCGGTGGTGGTTCGGGCGGTACGACCAGCACGACCACCTATTCGTGGAGCCCGTCAGTAACGAAACAGTTTGGACGCGGCGGCGGAAACTACTTTCTCAGATTCGATAACACACATACTGATACCAGCAACAGTTTCAGCTTGCTGAATCCCTTTTACTCTTCGAACCTGTCGTTGTCGTTTACACAACCATTACTGCGCGACCGTTCCATCGACAACAACCGTCGCCAGATTCGCATTCAACGAAAGCGCATCGATCAATCAGACGCCGATTTCCGTCAACGCACGATCGACATCATCACGCGCGTGCAACAAGCTTACTGGGAGCTGGTGTTCGCGCTGCGCGATCAGCAGAACAATCTCGCCAACCTCAACCTCTCGCGCGAGAGTTTGCGGAACGTCGAAGCGCAGATCGCCGCTGGAGCGAAGGCGCCACTCGAACGAGCGGAAGTGTTGACTGAAGTGGCAAACCGCGAGACCGCCCTGCTCACCGCAGTGCAAACAGTCGCGATCGCGGAAAACAATCTGAAGGTGTTGATCTTTAAGGATCCAAGAAGCCCTGACTGGTCGTCGCAAGTAACACCGACCGACACGCCGAAATTTGACACCACTCCCGTGAACCTTCCCGAGGCACTGCAAGCAGCGCGCGACAACCGTCCCGAGCTGCGGCGCTTGCGTTTGCAAAATGACATCAACAACATCGACGTTCAGTTCTTCAAAAACCAAACTAAGCCGCGCATCGATCTCGTGGGCACGGTCGCTCTGACGGGTCTTGCCGGAGCAGACGTTTCTGATGCGCCAA
>DASTOZ010000714.1:0-2954 GCA_035762365.1 Pyrinomonadaceae bacterium
GACGTGCCGATGCCGTACGCGAAGAACCTCGAACAGCTTGCGGTGCCGGACGTTGAAAAGATCGTGGCCGCCGTCAAAGAAGTGGCGTACCTGGACTAAACACAGATCAGAAGAATGGGAGCCGAATGGCCAGCAAGGTAATCATGCCGAAACTCTCCCCGACGATGGAGGAGGGACAGATCGCGAGATGGTTGAAGAAAGAAGGAGACAAAGTCTCCATGGGCGAGCCACTCGCGGAGATCGACACGGATAAAGCCACGATGGAAATGCAGGCCCTCGCGAATGGCGTCCTGCGGAAGATACTGATCAACGAAGGCGAGTCTGCGCCGCTCGGACAGCTCATTGCCGTTATCGGCGAGCCAAACGAAGACATTGCGTCTGTTCTCTCCGAAGCGGCTGCGCCAGAAAAGAAGGCGGCTGCACCCGCACCTAAGCCCCCGGCTGAATCAGCGCCGAAACCCGCTGAAGAGCCTCCACCACCACCAGCACCTGCGCCGGCCGCAGCGAACGGTCAGCCGAGTCGAGGCACTGATTCAGGACGAATTATCGTTTCGCCGCTCGCCGCGCGCATGGCCGCGGACTCAGGCCTGGATCTGCGATCCATTCAAGGTAGTGGTCCAAACGGACGCATCATCAAAAGAGACATCGAAGCAGCGCTGACGAAACCCAAAGCCGCGCCGGCGCCGAGTTTCCAAGCCGCCGCAGTCGCGACCGCATCCGCTTATCGCGACGAACCGGCCACCCAGATTCGCCAGACCATCGCCAAGCGCCTCGTCGCGTCGATCGGCCCCGTGCCGCACTTCTTCCTGACCGTCGACATCGAAATGGACCGCGCCGCCGAAATGCGCGAAAGCATCAAGGCACTCGATCCCGATCTGAAGATCTCGATCAACGACATCATCATCAAGTGCACCGCTGCCGCGCTCATGCAACACCAGCAGGTGAACGCTTCGTTCCAGGACAAGTTCATTCGTTACTACGAACACGCCGACATCGGCGTCGCCGTTGCCATCGAGGACGGTTTGATCACGCCAGTGATTCGCAGCGCCGATCAGAAATCGTTGAGCCAGATCGCGGGCGAAGTCCGCGAGCTTGCCGAGCGCGCGCGCAACAAGAAACTGATGCCCGACGAATACACCGGCGCCACGTTCTCCATCAGCAACCTCGGCATGTTCGGCATCGACGAATTCACTGCCGTAATCAATCCGCCGGAAGGCGCGATTCTCGCGGTTGGCGCGATGACGCCGAAGCCGGTCGTGCGCGACAACCAGGTCGTCGTCAAACAAATGATGCGCGTCACAATGTCGTGCGATCACCGCGTTATCGACGGCGCTACCGGCGCAAAGTTCCTGCAAACGTTCAAGAAGATTCTGGAGAATCCGCTCTACCTCGTGGTATGAGCCCACGATTCAAGCCGCACCTCGCACTGATAACCGTCCAGATTCTGTTCGGGATTTGGCCCATCTTCGGCAAGATCGTGCTGCGCTCGATGTCGTCGACGAGCCTCGTCGCGTTGCGCCTCGTCGGCGCCGCCCTGTTGTTTGCTGTGCTACAGCGCCACCTCACGCCACTGCTCCGAATGCCTGCGAAAGATATCGTGATGCTGACGGCGTGCAGCCTGCTCGGCATCGTCGGCAACCAGTTCATATTCGTGAAGGGCCTGTCGCTGACAACGGTCATCAACACCGAGATCCTGAGCACTACGATTCCTGTCTATGCAATCGCCACCAGTATCCTGCTGGGTTACGAGCGTGGGTCGTTGAAAACACTGATCGGCGTTCTGTTGTCCGTCGCAGGAGTCGTCTACCTCGTCAACCCGTTGCACGCCGACCTCTCGCCGCAGACCACGACCGGCAACGTACTTATCCTGATTAACTCGTTTCTGTACGCGCTCTACATCGTCATCTCGAAGAACCTTGTCGGACGATACGGCGCGTTGAATGTCGTTACGTGGATTTTTCTGATTGGGTCGGTAATCACCGTCCCGGTGGGAATTTACTCGTTGCAGCGAGAGAACCTGGCGGCGATTGGCGCAGGCACGTGGGCGGCGGTCGCGTTCATCATCGTGTTTCCGACGGTCGTCGCGTATTACCTGAACGCGTGGGCGCTCACCCGCGTGCCACCGAGCGTCGTCGCGATCTACATCTACCTCCAACCGCTGATCGCGTTCGGTTTTGCGCCGCTTTTACTCGGGGAGAGTTGGAACTGGCGCACGATCGCGGCCGCGATTTTGATCTTCGGAGGCGTCACGCTCGTGACGAGGGACACCGATCACCGCATTCATGTATCGGTGTGATCCGTGTTTAGGCGGCCCTCACACTCTTGCCGCGAAAACAACTCGATATCTCGTCTGCATCGAGCGTGTCGCGCTCCATCAGCAACTCGACCAAACGCCCGATCGACTCACGTTCAGCACTCACGATGTCACGCGCGCGCTCGAGTTGTTCGTTGATGAGCTCGTTCGTCGCTTCCTCAATCCGATCCAGCAGACTCTGACTGGTCGGTTGATCGCCGTTGCCGAGGTGAATCGGTCCGAGCCGGCTCATGCCAAACTCGCTGACCATCTTTCGCGCGATCTCGACCGCACGCTCGATGTCGTTTGAAGCTCCGGCAGTCATGGTCGAAAGCAAAATCTGTTCGGCGGCTCGGCCACCCAACAACAGCGCGATCTGATCTTCGAGATACTCGCGTTTCTTCATGAAGCGATCGCGTTCCGGCAGCGACTGCGTCACGCCAAGCGCTCGCCCGCGAGGAAGAATCGAAACCTTGTGGATCGGATCGCCATTCTCGACAGCCAGACCAACCGCGACGTGTCCAGCTTCGTGGACCGCCGTCGCGTAACGTTCGTCTTCATCCATCATGAAGCCCTGACGCTCCGCGCCCATCAGGATCCGGTCGCGCGCGAACTCGACGTGTTTTCGCCCAACTGCGACAGCGTCATCACGCGTCGCGGC
>DASTOZ010000715.1:0-5047 GCA_035762365.1 Pyrinomonadaceae bacterium
GCGTCCTTTGTTTGGACCAGTAATGATCGCGTTAAGGTCGGTGTGGATGATCGTGTCGCCGTTAAGCATCTTCAGGATCGGTTTACCCGCCTTCGGATGTCCGACGGGATACACGGCGTCGTAGTTAATGATCGGCTGGCCACCCGCCGTGGTGCCGGTTTGCGCCAGTTTCATGTCTTCGTTCGTGACTTGTGAACGATACCACTCGGCGCCTTTTGCCTCGACGTTGACGCTGCCGAACAGCCCCATCGGCAATGTGCCGCCGTCACCTTCGCCGCTGGTGGTGGCGCCGGTGCTGTACATCAGGTTGTTTCCTTCACGCGTTGCGGTGTAGGTGTAGATCCTCGTCCCACCAGGACCCACGAGGCTCGGGGTGTTGTTGCCAACATTCGAGCCGTCAGAAGTTATACCGCCTACCAACTCCATGCCGATGACGTGAACACCCGCAGAACGAGTTGCAGGCTGATCGTCGTGTGCAAGGCTCTTTAACAGGTTGGTAAACGTTATTTGCAGACAGTCGCCACTGTTCATGCGCAGGACAATCGGCCTGGGCCTCTTGTCGGAGCGCAAGCGAACATTGCCTGCGACAATGCCCTTTGTAGCATCAATTGCCACAACGTCGCTCTTGAGCGCGTAAATCATGCCGCCGGGATTCACAGCTCCGAGCCGGTTGTACATGATTGCCTGATCAAACGCGACCACGCTGGCTTTGACGGTGCGGCTGCACACCGGTAACGGCGTGGGTATAGGCGTCGCCAATGGCAGCGCTATAGCGCCCTCGTCGATGGTTTGTGTCTGCGCCTGAACACTCAGGGCAGGTAGTAAAAGAACGAGCGAGGATAACAAGAGCAGAAAGGAGAGCTTTCTCCTTCGATGCATGTGGTATTTGGTTTTCATCTTCCTTTCCTCCGCGTTTCGGTCTGACATGGACCACGCTCGAGGTGACTCGAGTGAGTTGCAGGGAAGGCTGCAATCACCATGCCTGCGTTGATTTGTTGTTGGATTATGGGAGAGAGTCTTCGCGCCATGTCTCACGCTGAGACATACATCTGGTCCTATGCTTCACCCTGAACCACTACTGGACCATGAATGTTTTATGCACCGCGCTCGACGGTGATGCCGAGTTTTTTGAGTTTGCGGTAGAAGGTGGGACGGGGGAAGCGAAGGATCTGAGCGCTGCGACGGACGTTGCCTGAGGTGCGTTCCAGTGTTTGCAGGATTGCTTCGCGCTCGATCTCTTCCATTGGGACCAACGGCGGTATTACAAACGACGAGTTATTCAGACGCGGACGATGAAACTCCTCCGGCAGACAATCAGGATCCAACTGCTTCCCCGAACAGAACAACACCGCCCGTTCAATAACACTCTCCAGTTCCCGAATATTTCCCGGCCAGTTGTAACGCAACAGCCGCTGGACAGTGGCCGGTGAAAGGTCGCGAATCTTCTTGTTGTACTGGACGTTGAAGCGATCGAGAAAGTGCCTCGCTATCAACGGAACATCGTCGAGACGTTCGCGCAACGGCGGCACCTGGATCTTGATCGTGCTGATACGAAAGTAGAGATCGTTGCGCAGCAGTCCCTGCTCGAGCAGAGCGGCCGTATTGCGATTCGTCGCTGACAACAAACGAAAACTGACGTCGATCTCACGTTCATCGCCGACGCGCCGCAACTTCCTTTCCTGCAACACGCGCAACAGCTTAGTCTGCAAGTGCGCGGGCATCTCGGCGATCTCATCGAGCAGCAGCGTGCCTCCGTTTGCCGCTTCGATCAATCCGCGCTTGTCGTGGTCCGCCCCGGTGAACGCGCCTTTCTTGTATCCGAACAACTCCGATTCGATCAGCTCATGCGGTATCGCCGAACAATTGATCCGAATAAACCCTGCCGAAGAGCGAAGACTCTGCGCGTGAAAAGCCGCGGCGACCAACTCTTTGCCCGTGCCGCTTTCACCTTCGATCAGCACCGACGCATCCGACGGCGCGGTGGTCCGAATCGTCTGAATGATCTGGTGCAACTTCGGATGGCGGCCAATCATGCCGAACGCCTCGCCGCCACCACTCAACGTCCGTTTGAGACTTTCATTCTCACGCTTTAGCGTCGCAACCTCGAGCGCGCGATTGATCAGCGTGTACAGAGTGTCAGGAGTGCAAGGTTTCTCGACGTAGTAGTAAGCACCGCGTTTTATCGCTTCGATCGTTATGTCCAACGATCCATGGCCCGTCATCAGTATCACTTCGGTTTCCGGCGCTTCGGTCTTTACGTGCGTGATGACGTCGATCCCGGTCCCATCAGGCAAACACAGATCGGTGATGACGAGATCGAATTGAGCCTCCCTGAATATCGCGCGGGCAGCGGTAAAGCTGTTTGCCGTCAGAACTTGAAACCCTGCGTCGGTGAGCAACAGACGCAGAGAGTCTGTCACGCTAAGATCGTCATCGACGACGAGGATAGTTTTGCGTTGACGTTGATTCATGAGTTCATTCACGAGGTGCTGCAAGTCGCCCTGCAACTCGCGTACACAGTCGCGAACTCAGCACTTAAACGCGTGATAAACCCCGGAGCCGCGAAAAAAAGCGGAAACCTTCTCAGCGGCTGCGCGCTTTTCCGCAGATCGGCGCGGGTGGATCGGCGGTCTTCGGGCGATACTGGTCTAGCACGAAGCTTGCTACGACATGGTCCAACTGTGACCTCAAACAAGGAGACAATCATGAAAATCGCGTTGGCCATTCTTGCTGTCGTGCTGGTTTCACTGCCCTCAATGGCCCAAATCCAAACGAAAACCGTTGCCGAAGAGTGTGCGTGTGAATCGGAAGTACTGCCCGCCACGCTGGCCATCGTGAACGGGGTGACAATCAGCGCGCGCGACATTGAAAAGGCAACCGCCGAGTCGGTGCTCAATCTTCAGCGACAGGTCGTCGAGGCACGCAAACGCGAGCTCGACCTGATGATCAACTCCAGGCTGCTCGAGGCCGAGGCGAAGAAACGCGGGTTGACGACGGCGAAACTGCTGGAGCTCGAGGTTGTGAGCAAAGTGCAACCGCCCACCCAGGCTGAGGCGCAGACGTTTTACGATCAAAACCGGGCACGCATTCAGCAGGACTTCACCACTGTCAAAGACGACATCCTCAAGTATCTCACGGAGGAGCGACAACGCGTCGAAGCGAAAAAGTTTGCCGACAGTCTGCGGGCGGTCAGCAACGCGGTTGTCAAGGTCCAGCAGCCCGCGCCGGCGCGCACCGAAGCCGAACGCGCTCAAGTGGTGGCAACGATTAACGGCGAAGCAATCACGGCCGGCGACGTTGAAGACTCACTCAAGAAGTTGATCTCCGACGTGCAGGGCCAGGTGTACGAACTGCGCCGCAAAGAGCTCGATCTGAACATCAACGACACGCTCCTGACCCAGGAAGCCGCACGACGAAAGATAACAACAACCGCCCTGCTCGAAACTGAAGTAAAGCCAAAACAAGTCACTGAAGAGCAAGCGCGTCTGTTCTTCGAGCAGAACAAGGAACGCGTCAGCGGCGACTTCGCGCAAACTAAAGACTCGATCATCAGCTACCTGCAAACTGCTGAGACTCGCACCGCGGAACGCGAATTTGTGGAACGACTGCGTAAGGCGGCGACGATTGAGGTGTTTCTCAAAAAGCCGTAAGGACCATTTCAAGACCACAACCGCGCGGATCGCATTTGCCACTCGACACGAATCTCCTAATATAGCCCTCACGGAGGTCCGCACTCATGACACGTCGACAACGCCTCTTCCCGATCATCGCATTTACGCTCGCCCTAAACACGATCGTGTTTGCCCAGGCGACATCGACGCCGAAAGAAGCCATCGTCCCGTCCGGTCGCATCTTCACCTTGTATGGCGATCTGGCAGTGATCGAGCTGGATGCCGATGCCGGTGTGCCGGCCAACACGATGTTCGATCTCATTCTCTATTCGCGTGAGTCGCGCGTGAATGACGAAGTAGCAAGACAGCGCGTCGGCAAGGGTGGCCGTTATAGTTTCAACAACATCGTCGAGGGCAACTACCTCATTGGCGTGGAGCTCGACAACGTGGAAATCGCGCGAGTGGCGATTCATGTCGCGCAACGAAAACACAAGCCTATCGAACAGGGCATGGAATTGAGTTGGGATTCGTCGCTGCGAGCTAAACGTGAGTTTGTAATAGCACGGGAGTCCTACAGTCGCAACGATCCTCACCGCAAGCTGTTCGACAAAGCGATGAAGCAGATCAATGACAATGAATTGACTAAGGCGGTCGCAACGCTGCGCTCGATCGTCGAGGCAGATCCGAAAGACCACCAGACGTGGAACGAGTTAGGATTGGTCTACTTCGTTCAGAAAGATTTCAACGCCGCCGAGAACAGCTTTGCTAAAGCCATTGACGTCAAGCCAGAATACGTCACCGCTTTTGTGAATCTCGGGCGCGTGCGTCTCGCGCAAAAGAAGATTGAAGGCGCGATCGCAGCGTTTCAGTCTGGACTGCAAAAGGATCCGAAATCGGCTGTCGCGAATTACTTCATGGGCGAGGCCTACTTTGCTGCGAGGAAAGCGGCAATCGCGGTCGAGTATATGAATGAGGCACTGAAGCTCGATCCGGTTGCAATGGCGAATGCTCATCTGCGCATAGCGATGGTCTACAACGTCGCCGGACGCAAAGATCTTGCGGCCATCGAGTACAACGAGTTTCTGAAAAAGAAACCTGAATACCCTGACGCGCAAAGGCTGCGCGACTACATCATCGCGAACAACCCGAGAAACAAACGCAGTTCCGAACCCAGTCCCAGCCGCAATCCGTAAGTTGCTCGACTCTCTTTAACAAGGGAAAGTCGCGGATGCATGACTCATCGACATGTCTAATCTGTCGTGGACGGGCGCGCGAGGGCTCGATGTCCGACGAAGAATTCTTCGCGTTCCTCGCCGCGTGTCGAGACGAAATGGCCGACAAGCAGTCGCGGTTCAAGCAGCGAGTCGGAGGTCGCACAGGATGGAAGTACGACATGCAGGACTGCTCGCTTACGCTCGGCTCGGAACGGTTTCGCA
>DASTOZ010000716.1:0-2076 GCA_035762365.1 Pyrinomonadaceae bacterium
TCCATCGCTTCCTTGCGGATGCGCGAGACCATGTCTCCGCTTCCGTTTTGCGCAACGACGGAAATTGACAATAGCGATATGACTAACGCCAACACTATCGTTAGCGCGACGAGTCGTTTAAGCATCCACTTTCTCCGGAAGGTAGATTAGGTTGGCTCTAGCCGGGCGATTATACTGTTTCACTGGGAGAAACAACACAGATGAGTGCAGCAGTGAAACCGACATCAGAAATCTCGCGGCGCGTTTACGTCGAAGGGGAATTGCCCGGCGTCAAAGTGCCTTTTCGGGAGATCACGCAGTCGCCGTCGCGCAATTTCGACGGCAGTTTGGTCGCGAATCCGCCGGTGCGTGTTTACGACACGAGCGGACCGTGGGGCGACAGCGATGTTCAGTGCGACGTGACCAAAGGTCTGCCTGCGTTGCGTGCGGAATGGATTCGCGCGCGCGAAGACGTCGAGGAGTATGAAGGACGCGAGCCGCAGCCGATCGACGATGGTTATCTGACGTTCGAAGCGGCAAGCAGGGCGCGAGTCAAAGACGTCGGCAAACTGGAAGATTTTCCGGCGTTGCGCCGGCGCGTTTTGCGAGCACGACGCGGTGCGTGCGTCACGCAGTTGCACTACGCGCGCCGTGGCATCATCACTCCCGAAATGGAATTCATTGCGATTCGCGAGAACATGGGCCGCCCCGTGCATGCGAAGGAAGCGGCGTGGGACATGTCTAGCGATGCTCCGCGCGATTCGTTGCTGCACCAACATCGCGGTCAGTCGTTTGGCGCTGCGATTCCGTCGTACGTGACGCCGGAGTTCGTGCGTCAGGAAGTCGCGCGCGGACGCGCGATCATTCCCGCGAACATTAATCATCCCGAGTCGGAACCGATGATCATCGGTCGCAACTTCCTCGTGAAGATCAATGCGAATATCGGTAACTCCGCTGTCGCATCGTCGATCGAAGAAGAAGTCGACAAGATGCGCTGGTCCATTCACTGCGGTTCCGACACGGTGATGGATCTCTCGACGGGAAAGAACATTCACGCCACGCGCGAATGGATCATCCGCAATTCGCCCGTGCCGATTGGTACGGTGCCGATTTACCAGGCGCTCGAGAAAGTCGGCGGCAAAGCCGAGGAGCTCACGTGGGAGATCTTTCGCGACACGTTGATCGAGCAGGCGGAGCAGGGCGTCGATTACTTCACGATTCACGCCGGAGTTCGACTGCCTTACATTCCGCTGACGGCGCGTCGCACGACGGGAATCGTGAGTCGCGGCGGGTCGATCATGGCGAAGTGGTGTCTGGCCCATCATGAGGAGAGTTTTCTGTACACGCGCTTTCGCGAGATCTGCGAGATCATGGCCGCGTACGACGTGTCGTTCTCACTCGGTGACGGTCTGCGACCTGGGTCTATCGCCGACGCGAACGACGAAGCGCAGTTTGCCGAGTTGGAGACGCTCGGCGAGTTGACGAAGATCGCGTGGGAGCACGATTGCCAGGTAATGATCGAAGGACCGGGCCACGTGCCGATGCATTTGATCAAAGAAAACATGGACAAGCAGCTCGAGACTTGTCATGAAGCGCCGTTCTACACGCTTGGTCCACTCACCACGGACATCGCGCCCGGGTACGACCACATCACGTCGGCGATTGGTGCGGCGATGATTGGCTGGTACGGGACGGCGATGCTCTGTTACGTCACTCCGAAGGAGCATCTCGGCTTGCCGAACAAGAAAGACGTGAAAGACGGAGTGATCGCGTACAAGCTTGCGGCGCACGCGGCGGATCTTGCGAAAGGGCATCCGGGCGCTCAGTATCGCGACAACGCGTTGTCGAAGGCGCGTTTCGAGTTTCGTTGGGAAGACCAGTTTAATCTTTCACTCGATCCGGAGGTGGCGCGCGAGTTTCACGACGAGACGCTGCCGCAGGAGGGCGCCAAACTGGCCCACTTCTGCTCGATGTGTGGCCCGCATTTCTGTTCGATGAAGATCACGCAGGACGTGCGTGACTATGCGGAGAAACAGGGTGTCTCGGCCGAGGAGGCGCTGAGAAAGGGCATGCAGGAGAAGGCCGTCGAGTTCGTGC
>DASTOZ010000717.1:0-5118 GCA_035762365.1 Pyrinomonadaceae bacterium
ATTCCGAACCTGCCGCAGTGGGGAACGGTCAGCAATGTCGAGCCTTCTCGTTACGCGCCGGGCGCCGCCTATCTCACAGTGGATTTTCACCAGGTCAACAACCGGGATCCCTTCATCTATAAGACGAAGGATTACGGCAAAACGTGGCAGGCGATCACCAACGGCATTCCGCGCAGCATGTTGAGTTACGCGCACTGCATTCGAGAAGATCCGGTGCGCCCGGGGCTTCTGTACGTGGGCACGGAGAACGGTTTGTACGTTTCGTTTGACGACGGCGAGAACTGGCAACCGCTACAAAGCAACATGCCGCGCGCGCCTGTTTACTGGATGGTGGTGCAGGAACATTTCAACGATCTCGTCGTTGGCACGTACGGTCGCGGCTTCTGGATTCTCGACGACCTCACGCCGATTCAGGAAATGCACAAGGCGCGCGATGCGAATGTTTACTTGTTTCCGCCGCATCCCACCTACCGCTTCCGACCAGCCACCGTGCCGGTAACGATGTCGGACGATCCGTCCGCCGGACAGAATCCGCTCTACGGTGCGGCGATCAGTTACTACCTGAAGTCGGCGCCGTCGGGTGATGTTCGGATTCAGATCCTCGACTCGAAAGGGCAGACGCTGCGAACGTTTAATGGGACGAAGAACGTCGGGCTGAACCGCGTGACGTGGAACCTCGAAGGCGAGCAAACGACTGCGGTGCAGATGAGAACGAGTCCGGAGTACGCGCCTGAAATCAAAGTCGGGCCTGACGGGACGCGAAGTGCTCCGGGCGCGGGGCGAATGACGATCTTGTTGCCGCCCGGAACGTACACCGTCCGGTTGTCGGCGGCCGGGCAGGAGTTGACGCAGCCGCTGATCGTCAAGAAAGACCCGAACTCCACCGGGACTGAGGCTGATATCGCTGTTCAGGCTGCGATGCTGCAGGAGTTGTGGAAAGACCTCGACAACGCAGCGCGAATGGTCAACCAGATCGAGTTGATTCGCAGTCAGCTTTTGAAGCTAACGACCGCGGCCACGCCGGTGAGGTCCGCCGCCGACACGCTCGACAAAAAACTGGTAGCCATCGAGGACGCGTTAATCCAGCGAAAGCTGACGGGGCAGGGACAGGATACAGTCCGCTGGCCGCCGAAGTTGTTGACGAAAATCAACTATCTCGCGGGTGGACTCGCCAGCGGAGACTTTGGACCGACCAAACAGCAGCGTGAGGTGCATGAGTTGTTCAAGCAGCGGCTTGCCGAACTTCGTCAGCGTCTCGACGAAGTGCTGAACAAAGATCTCACAGCGTTCGACAAGCTGCTGGTCGACAACACCGCGGGCACGACGATCAAGCGCACGCCTTGATCCGCGCGCGCGCCGTCACAGTAGTTACCACGAAAGTTCGAACTCGTAGTCGGACGCGCCGCCGCGCGGGTCCTTGATCCGTATCACGGCAGCGAAGTTGTTTTCGCGCGATGGTTGTTCTTCGATGTAGACCTCGCCGCGTGCGCGTTTCACGTTCAACCGGACGTTCACGCGTCGCGGTGGAAGCGAGGCCGAGAAGTTTGGCTGCGCGTTGGAATACGGCGTGCCGCCGATCGTCTCGACGTCGGCGCGTCCGCCTCGGACGACGATGCGAACGTCGTCGTCGACGCGTCCTTTCCACGTCATGCGTCCGCCACGTCCGTCGCCTTGATTGCCACCGCCGCCGCCGCCACCGTCAGACGAATCGGTATTCAGCTCGCGCGCGAGATCAGTCATCGTCCGTTGCACGTTGGACCACGCGGTGCGTTGCTGGTTGTTGCGGTCGACTGAGCGCGCCAGTTCCTGGAGCAGGCTGAACGCGTCGCGCAAGTCCTGATTGCGCCGCCGGTCTACGACCATGCGATAAAAGATCCGCGACGAGGCGGCGAACTGCTGCGCCAGCATCACCGCTTCGATGTCGGTGCGACTGCTGCGAAACGCGTTTGTGTAACTGTTGTAAGTCGCGTCGGCAAACGCGTCGGCATCGCGTGAGAGCCGGTCGGCGAGATCGGTGAGTCTGTTTGATTGACCGAACTGGGCCGGGACTGACTGGGCGACAAAAAGCAGAGTCGCAAGGGCGATTGAAACTCTCTTGATCCTCATTGGACCTCCTGACGTTACATGGGTGAACTCGAAGGCTTGCGTACCGATATACCTCTACAATATTGTGTCGCGACTCTTCAAGAACAAATATCAGTGGAGGCAGAATTATGTCAGCCGAGAATAAGCAGAAGGTCGAGGGAATGTACGAGGCATTTGGGAAAGGTGATGTTCCTTACATCATTGGCGCGCTCGATCCGCAAGTCGAATGGTGGGAAGCAGAAAATTTTATTTACGCCGATAAGAACCCGTATGTTGGACCAGAGTCGGTGCTCGCAGGAGTGTTCGGTCGCATCATGGCGGACTGGGAGTGGTTTACAGTCACGCCCGAAGAGGTTTTAGACGCGGGAGATACGGTTGTCGGTCGTGGATATTACGCCGGGAAGCACCGGCGAACCGGACGCGAGGTGCGCGCTCAGTTTGCGCACGTGTTCAAGCTTCAGGACGGTAAGGTCGTAAAGTTCCAGCAGTACACCGACACCGCCCAGTTTCAACAGGCTGTTGCTGATTAGAAGTTCGGACACTCTGTTATTTTGTTACGCCGAAGGCGTTAACCTTAGCCAACGCCTTCGGTAACGTCAGCTCTTCGTCGTAAATCCGCGTTTCTTCATGAGCGCGTCGATCTTCGGATCGCGACCGCGGAACGCGCGGTATGCATCCGCCGGATCGACCGTGTTGCCCACCGAGAAGACGTTCTTTCGCAGACGTTCAGCCACCGTCTTGTCGTACGGGCCTTTGCCTTCGACGAAGGCGCCAAACGCATCCGCCGTCAGCACGTCTGACCAGAGATAGCTGTAGTAACCGGCGGAGTATCCGTCACTGGCAAACACGTGCAGAAACTGCGGCGTGCGATGACGCATGACGATCTCTTTCGGCATTCCGAGCTGCGCCAGCGTCTCGCGCTCGAACGCGTCCGGATCGATCTTCTTGTCACCCGCGAGATGCAGCTTCATGTCGACAAGCGCCGCCGAGAGATACTCAACCGTCGCGAATCCCTGGTTGAACGTCGCCGATTTATTGATCTTGTCGACGAGCGCCTGCGGGATCGGCTTTCCGGTCTGATAGTGAAGCGCGAACTTCTGCAACACCTCAGGCGTCGACAACCAGTGCTCCATGAGCTGCGACGGAAACTCGACGTAGTCGCGCGGAACGGCAGTTCCGGCCAGCGACGGATACGTCACGTTCGAGCTGAGTCCGTGCAACGCGTGACCAAACTCATGAAACATCGTCGTCGCGTCGTCCCATGAGATCAGCAGCGGCTCGCCGGGCTTGCCCTTCACGAAGTTTGCGTTGTTGGAAACGATCGTGGTGACCTCGCCGTTGACGCGTTCCTGCGAGCGATACGCATTCATCCACGCACCCGAGCGTTTGCCGGCGCGCGCGTAGGGATCGAAGTACCACAGACCGATGTGCTTCTTAGTGGTTTTGTCGGTGACTTCCCAAACGCGAATGTCCGGATGCGCCACCGGCACGTTCGGCACGGGCGTGAAGTTGAAGTTGAAGAGTTCGCCCGCAACCCAGAAGATTCCTTCGCGCAACTTCTCGAGCTGGAGATACGGTTTGACTTCGTTCTGGTCCAGATCGTATTTCGCTTTGCGGACCTTCTCCATGTAGTAGCGATAGTCCCAGGGCTCGATCTTGATCTTCGCGCCTTCCTTGTCGGCAAGCGCCTGCATGTCGGCGACTTCCTCGTGCACGCGCGCGACTGCCGGTTTCCAAACGGCTTCCATCAACTCGAGCGCCCGCTCCGGAGTTTTGGCCATCGCGTTTTCCAGACGCCAGTGCGCGTGCGTTTTGTAACCGAGCAGCTTCGCGCGTTCGGCGCGGAGTTGCAGGATCTCGGTGATCGTCGCGTTGTTGTCGTGTTCGTCGCCGTTGTCGCCTCGGTTCACGAACATGCGCCACGCTTTCTCACGCAGATCGCGGCGATCGGAGTAAGTCAGAAACGGATCGATCGAGGAACGGGTGTTCATGATCACCCACGTGCCGGGTTGTTTCTTCGTCTCGGCTGCGGCGGCGGCAGCATCGCGCAACGACTGCGGCAATCCCGCGAGTTCGGCTTCGCTCTTCAGCACGATGAACTGGTCAGTCTCTTCGGCGAGCACGTTCTGACTAAACTTCGTATACAAGCCCGCGAGTTGCTGGTTGATCTCCGACAAACGCTTCTTTGCTTCCGCTGACAAACGCGCGCCCGCGCGCACGAAGTTGGTGTAGTAAAGCCAGGTGAGCCGCTGTTGCTCGGGCGTCAGTTTCGCTTTCGCGGGCGAGTTGTAGACGGCCTCGATGCGCTTGAACAGCGGTTCGTTTTGGGTGATCTGATCGTAGAAAGCGGCGAGGCGCGGCGCCATCTCGCGTTGCACGGCCTGGTATTCAGGACTGGCCATCGTCGAGCCCCAAACCCCGTAGATCGTCGAGACACGATCGAGCGTCCCGCCGGTGCGTTCGAGAGCGGCGATGGTGTTTTCGAAGTCGGGCGCAGCCGTGTTCTTCGCAATCGCGTCTGTTTCCGCGAGTTGTTCGGCCATGGCGGCTTCGAGTGCGGGTTTGAACAGCGCAATCTGGACGCGGTCGAACGGCGGGACACCACCGTACGGTCCCTCCCACTTCATCAGCAGCGGGTTTTCGTTCGTTGAAAGTTCTGTTTTAGGGTTCATTACACTGGAGCTCTGGGCAGTTTTGACGACGACGAGCGAAAGGATCGTCGCGACAACAGCGAGCAGCGCGAGGCTGCGAGTAGTAAGAGTGCGCATAATTAACTTCCTATCAGATTGAGTTCGCGACGGTAGTGGCCGCCGGGAGAGTTACCGCAAGCTGGTTAGTATATTGGCGTGGGGACGGGGTTGTACAGCGGCCGTACCTGCGCGCGATGTCTTAAATTGGGAGTTATCTCTGATGTTATGAAGCAAGCGGGTGCCGCTTTCGTTTACCCGAGAGTGGTTTAGACTCCCGGTTGACATGAAACTGAAAGGAGACACCCGCTATGAGCCACATTATATATTGCGGCGTCGACTTTCA
>DASTOZ010000718.1:0-7308 GCA_035762365.1 Pyrinomonadaceae bacterium
GTCTTTGGCGACGAATGTCGGTTTAGGGTTGGTGCTGATCGCGGTGATTACGAAGATGTAGTTGTCCCAGACGATCGGACTGGCATGGGACAGGCCGGGAATGTTGGTCTTCCAGACGACGTTCGTTGCTTTTTGCACGTCCCACGCGATCGGCGGCTTCGATCCCTCGGCCACACCCGACGCGTTTGGCCCACGGAACGACGGCCAGTTTTGTGCGTTGGCTGTTATCGACGACAGACTCAGGATTGAAAGTAAGAGCAGTGAAATTACTATACGATCCATATTTCTGAACTCTCATTTCCGCAACGCGAGCTGGTTTAGGGCGGACATTATACGGATGGCAACGAGCAGGGGCGAGAACTAAATTCTGAATTGGCCTGGCGACTCGGAACTGTTTCAGAGTCAGGATTGTCTCTTGAATCCGATCTGTCTGCCGGAAGAACTTGGTTTCTGTGTTAGCTTCCTCAATTCATCGAACACAACCCTGAAATATTGGTCATGCGTCGAAAGTTTTCTGATCACCGCGGCGAACCTACGATTCAGTTCTTCGTTCGTTTCGAGCATTTGTCTCGGGCGCACGAAGGCGCGCATGATAGCGATGTTGACTTCGATTGCTTGTTCACTTTTCAACACGCTAGAGAGCATCGCGACACCTTGCTCCGTGAACGCGTACGGCAGATATCGCCGCCCACCGCGTCCGATGTTTGAGATCGCAAATTGCGATCTCAAAGATTCGGTTTCTTCTTTGGTTAGACGAAACATGAAATCTTTGGGGGAATCGCTTTTTATTGCGCGAAACCTGTTCGTTCAACCGAGTGGTCAATACGCCGTACAACTCCGCGAGATCGAAGTCAATCATCACCTTCTGACCTCGAATCAAGTTGATACTACGCTCGATGAGTTCGACAGATACGGAAAGACTAGTCCTTGTGAGTCTATTTTTGTGAGGCATGCGCGCACCATACCACAACTGACTGGGGCATCTAGCGGGCCGGGGGGATTACGAGTAAGATTAGGCGCTCGATTGATCCGGACCACAACTTCACAAATTACCAGGATGACTAACAACAAAGCGCTTCATCTCTTCTTGGCCCTTGCCCTCGTGGTTGTTTTCGTGCATTGGAACGGCGCCCCGGCTCTGGGGCAGACACCGAGGACGGCGGAGGATTTTAATAACCGTGGCCTGACTAAACAGAATAGCGGCGATATTGAAGGTGCGATTGCCGATTACACGAAGGCCATCTCGTTGAGCGCCCCCGCTCTCGTACACGCCACTGCTTTTAACAATCGCGCAAACGCCTTCATGGCCAAGAACAATCTCGCGGCGGCGATTGACGACTACGGCAGCGCTATAAAACTACAGCCGTCGAACTTCGAAAACTATTTCAACCGCGGTATCGCCTTCTATAACAAGCGCGACCTGGACGCTGCCATTGCTGACTTTACTAAAGCCATCGAGCTCGAACCGAAACTCGCCGTCGCATTCAACGAACGCGCGAATGCACGCAGCGACAAGGGCGACATCGAAGGTGCGCTGGCAGATTATTCGACCGCAATCAAGATGGCGCCGAAGACCTCGTCCTTTTATTACAACCGTGGCATTGCGCACCAAAACCAGAAGCGATCCGATGCCGCCATCAAAGACTTCTCCGAAGCACTCAGACTGAACCCCGAGTTCTACAAAGCAAACATCAGTCGCGCCGCTTCATTACTGGAGGCAGGCGATCTGGACGGCGCTATCGCAGACTACACTCGCGCCCTCGAGTTTGAACCGGAAGATGCGTCGCTTTTTTACGAACGAGGAGTCGCACGCCAAAAGAAGCAGGACTTGGCAGGCGCGTTGGCCGACTACACGAAGACCGTCGAACTCACCCAGACGCACGCATTAGCCTACGCAAATCGCGGCGTGGTTAAAGTGCTACTGAACAAATCCGACGCCTCCGCCGACTTCGAAGCGGCCTTCAAGCTCGATCCGTCCCTGAAAGCACGCTACGGCGAGTTCTACAAGAAACGTTCCAAACCCTAGCTTTGCATTAACACACGCGCTGACGTAAATATCTTTCGCGAGATTGTCGATTTCGTCGATTGCCGTTCGACTTACTAATAAAGGAGTCGAATTCTGCTTTAAGTTAACTAAAGAAGGATACGAAACGATGAGCAACGTACGACTACTCGTGGGCACCCGCAAGGGCGCATTTATTCTGAACTCCGACGGAAAACGTGAGAAATGGGACGTGAGCGGCCCGCACTTCGCGGGCTGGGAGCTTTATCACCTGAAAGGTTCCTCCGCCGATCCGAACCGCCTTTACGCGTCGCAGAGCAGCGGCTGGTTCGGACAGATCATTCAACGCTCGGACGACGGCGGCAAGACGTGGTTTCAACCCGGAACGCCCGGCGGTGTGCCGACCCTCAGCCCCGAAGGCATGCCGATGGGCGAGAGCAATAAGTTTGTTTACGACACATCTGAAACAACCGGCAAACCGCTGACGACGCATCAGTGGTACGACGGCACGCCGCATCCATGGGAGTTCAAACGCGTCTGGCACCTCGAGCCTTCACTCGACGATCCGGACACGGTCTATGCCGGCGTTGAAGACGCCGCACTGTTTCGTTCGACGAACGGCGGCCAGACGTGGGAAGAACTTCCGGGCCTGCGTGGACATGGCACCGGGTCGCAGTGGCAACCGGGCGCGGGCGGCATGTGTTTGCACTCGATCCTTCTGGATCCGGCCAATCGCAATCGCATCTTTGTCGCAATCTCCGCGGCGGGCGCATTTCGCACTGACGACGGAGGCGCGACCTGGAAACCAATCAATCAAGGATTGCACTCGCAGTACATCCCCGATCCGCATGCGGAGGTGGGCCATTGCGTTCATCACATCGCGATGAATCCGTCTCGCCCTGACGTGTTGTTCATGCAGAAACATTGGGACGTAATGCGGAGCGACGACGCAGGCGATTCGTGGCACGAGGTCAGCGGCAACCTGCCAACCGACTTCGGTTTCGTGATCGACGTTCACGCGCACGATCCGGAGACGATTTACGTCGTGCCGATCAAGAGCGACAGCGAACACTATCCGCCGGACGGCAAGCTGCGCGTGTATCGCAGTCGCACCGGTGGCAACGAATGGGAAGCGCTGACGAACGGTTTGCCGCAGAGCAACTGTTACGTCAACGTGCTGCGCGACGCGATGGCCGTCGACTCGCTGGATTCGTGTGGTGTTTACTTCGGCACGACTGGCGGGCAGGTGTATGCGTCCGCTGATGCGGGTGACACGTGGACGCCGATCGTTCGCGATCTGCCGCCGGTGCTATCAGTGGAGGTCCAGACGCTGAAATGATCGTGGTCGTTTTACCGGCACACTTGCGAGCGCTTGCGGGTGTTAGTGGAGACGTTCAACTCGAGATCGACGGCGAGGTGACGCGCCACAAGATCCTTGACGCGCTTGAAGCACGTTATCCGATGCTGCGGGGCACGATCCGCGATCACGTCGGCGGGCAGAGGCGTCCATTGCTCAGGTTTTTCGCGTGCGGCGAAGATGTTACGCACGAACCGGCGGACGCTCCGTTACCTCAAGCGATCGCAACCGGCGCCGAGCCGTTTTACATCATCGGCGCGATCGCCGGCGGCTGATTGATTCGGAAGTTGGCGTGAGTCACGAGTGTCAACGCAGGGGTAAAGTAAAGTTGTATTCCCGCGGTTCGGCCTCGTCACTCACGACGATGACCGTTGCCGCGGCGAGGTCATTGACCCCGGGATAGAACAGGCGCGGGAGCGCGCTCCATTCTTTTCCTCTCGCCTTTTCATACTCGGCACGATTGATGATTAATAGGTAACGACCCGGCGCGAGATGTGAGAAATTAAAGCGGCCCTCGCGATTTGTTATAGAGAATGGCCAGGCAGTTTTGTCTTTGTTTTCGTAAAGGATTTGTTCGGGAGTCGCGTCGGCTGAAACAAGCGTGACGGGAACGGAAACGAGAGGTTTCCCATTCACGTCCAACACTCTTCCGGCAATCTGTGCTTTGCGCCACGCTCGAAAATCTATAGGAGCGCAGCCGCGACCGGTGAGTTTGAATTCTTCCTCAGGAGCATAACCACCAAGATACGCAGGCAGGTCCGCTTGAACTCGATAGGTCCCTGCTGAAACGCCCCTGAACTCGTAATTTCCTTCGCTGTCTGTCAACACTTCCTTGCGTTCGTTGTTTCCTTCCAGCGTCACGCGAATCTTTTGTAGTGTTTCAACGTCGATCTCGTGTTTCTTGATGTTGTAGGTATGCTGAGTGATTTTGCCAAAGACTCGGGCCCCGGGTTCTGCGGAGGACAATCCGCGAATGTAGTCCAGGTCCTCCTTCGCTTCGGAGACCGGTCGTGTTCTCGTGTTCCCCAGGCGAACATCAAGCGCCTTGCTGTTGGAATTGCGGTGAGCATAAACGAGGTAGCGCTCATTCTCTTTGAAGAGATGACCGCAGTGATCCAACTCGAGGACCAGTGCGGTCCCACCAACTCCCTTGAAAGCCTCTTCGATAGTGAAGTAGATCGTCGATCGCGAGTATGGCCCAAATGCATTTGGACTGTTATCGGTCTCGCGCACGACGCGATTTGCCACGCCGATAAAGACTGCATCAGCACGCCAAAACTCCATGCATGGCGGACCAGGCCTAACCTGGGGACAGCTCGCCAGCACATCATTCGTCGCCGTGAGAATCACGATCAAGGGCACGAGCGACAGAACGAGTCTCTGGTGGGTTTTCATGTGCACTCCGACACTCAGCGTGGACCAACCAGCAGCACGCCTTCGCCACTACTAAACATTCCCGCGATGCAACCGGTCATCAGTGTTGCCAGTGTAGCCGCCAATAGCGCGCGGAGGCCAAGGCTGGCGAGGTCGTCGCGGCGCGACGGCGCCAGGGCGGCCGTTCCGCCGACGAAGATGGCCATCGCGGCGACGTGGGCGAAACCGCACAAAGCATAACTGAGGACCACGACCGTGCGTGGATCCGTAATCTGACCATTCGAGATTACTTGCGCGAGGTGGTTGTACGAGAAGACCTCGGTGAGTATCACTCGCTCGCCCAACAGCCTTGCAGCGATCGGGATATCGCTCGTTTGTATTCCAAGCAGAAACGCAAACGGGTAGAAGAACCAGCCCAACAAACGAACAATCGAGAGTGGCTCACCCATTCCGATCCATGAACTGACAACGCCGAGCAGCTTGTCGATTAGCGCGACGATTCCCAGAATCGCGATGATCAGCGCCGAGATGCCTGCGGCGAGCTTCAACCCGTCCATCGCGCCTTCGATAATCGCGCCGATCAAGTTCTTCGATCGCGTCGACTCATCCTCCGGCGGAACTGCGGAGAGCGTCTCCGGCGTCTCAGTTTCAGGAATCAGCAACTTCGACACGACGACGCACGCCGGAATCGCGAGTATCGACGCCGAGATCAGGTGTCCCGCGATCTGGGGAAACACGCCCGTCAGGAACGCCACGTAAACTCCCAACACACTCGACGCGACAGTGGCCATGCCCGTTGTCAACAGCAGTAACAACTCCGAACGCGTCATGCGCTCGAGATAAGGCCGAACCACGAGCGCCGATTCGATGCCGACAAAGATGTTCGCCGCACTCGACAGTGACTCCGCGCCACTGATCTTCATTGTCCGGTGAAATAGCTTCGCAAACAGGCGAACGAACACCTGCAACACGCGCAGGTGATACAGCATTGCCGTAAACGCCGCGAAGAAGATCACCACCGGCAGGACCTGAAACACGAGAATGAACCCGACGGAGCCTGACTCTCCCGGGCTTGCCGCGAGTGGTCCAAACAGGAACACCGACCCGCTCTTCGAGGCATTGAGCAATGCGAGCACCGCGTCGTTCAGCCACAGTAGAATTCGATGTGAAACAGGCAGGCGAAAGATGATCAGACCGATCAGGAGTTGCAGCGCGACACCCCAGGCAATCGTCTTCCACGCGACGCGCCATCGGTTGCTCGAAAGCAACCAGGCGATAGCGGCGAAGACCAGGAATCCCAGCAAGGACACCGCGTGATTAACGAGGTTCATAGGAACACGGATAATAGGACCAATCGCGTCAGCCGTCTAATCCGCGGCGGCAATGTTAATCCCCGGACGGACTCGACGTTAAGTGGTCCTGAGTGAAGCATTGGGATTTTATCGGTTCGGTGTTTGGCCTTGGGTTCACTTTCGTGCATCATCCCAACGACGGGAATATTTGAGCTTCACAAAGGGTATTACAGAGACGCACAAGATTTAATTAATGAGGTGAAAGTATGAGTCAACGAACCGAGGCCCTGGCGAAGTCGCTCGAAGAAGGAGCGTCGGCGCTGGCGGCGTTTGCAAGCAGCCTGACAGAGAAGGAGTGGCAAACACCGTTACCGCGCGACGGCAGGAAAGTGGGCGTGGTAGTGCATCACGTCGCGGTTGTTTATCCGCTCGAGATAATGTTTGCGCGCAGTGTGGCGGCTGGACAGCCGGATGGTATTACGATGGATGCGGTCAACCAGATGAACGCCGGGCACGCGAACGAATACGACGGCGTCACGAAAGACGAGGCCGTGAAATTGCTTGCGGATAACAGCACAGCCGCAGCCGCGGCGATCAGATCATTAACGGATGAAGAGCTCGATCGGGTCGCTCCAGTTCCGCTTTACGGCAATGCGCGGTTAACGTGCCAGTTCGTTCTCGAAGATCATGCAGTGCGACACAGCACGCATCACCTGGCAAAGATCAAGGCCGCGCTTCCGCATCGAAGTTAGACCACCGGTGGAAGGAGCGATCGCGTGTTGGATCCTCCTTCCACGACATCCCGCCGGAATAAATCAACCTCTCTCGCAGTATGTATAGCGTTAGGCATTAGGCCATCAAGGGTTACAGAAAGGGAGAGGTATGAAGACACAACTCGTAAGGTTAATACCGAAAGTCGCACTACTTGGTGTCATGCTCATGTTCACGTCGGCTGCTACAACGCATGCGCAGTCGCTGGCGACCAGACCAAGGTTCACCATTCCGTTCGACTTCGTCTTCGGTGAAAAGACATTTACAGCCGGTAAATACTCGATCGGTCGCGCCGTGAACGGCGCGGACGACACGATGATGTCGATCGCAGATAACGATGGCCGCTCGAAAGCCATTTTGCTGTCGAACACAGTAATCAAGACACGCGCAAATACGCGGGCTTTGTTGGTGTTCCATCGCTACGGCGATCACTATTTTCTGGTCCAGGTTTGGGCGGCAGGCTCAACGATCGGGAGGCAATTTCCCGAATCGAAAGCGGAGCGTAGCGTCCA
>DASTOZ010000719.1:0-4143 GCA_035762365.1 Pyrinomonadaceae bacterium
CGAGGGTTTCACGACCACTGCGCCGATCATCTTCCTGATCCGCAAAGGCCAGACACAGATTCCCGCTAACGAGAAACTGATTCTCGACATCACGCCCGTCGATCAAGTCGCATCGGTGATGCTCGCCGTTTCGGCGCAGGCGTGTGTCGAAGAGCCGCGACTCGTCTTCCAGGCAGCGACCGGCGACTCCAACGCGAACAACATGGAGCGCATCATCGGTCTCTGCGGCCTCGACAAGCGCAGGCATTTTCAGGAGAAGGAAACCGGCGTCAAGTTTTTCAACCAGATCGCCGCGCGTATGGAGCCGCGGCCGGTTTCGACCACGAGGTTCGATCGAACGTCAGTGCCGATGTTCAACTCGGCTGCGAAGAAAGCGTCGTCGTTGCTCGATCGCGTCCGTCCGCGTTGGGGCGGTGGACGTTTCGGTGAGGTGATTGACCTGGTCAAGACCAACGTCGAGCGGGTCGAAGAGCTGACACGCGAGACGACCGAAGCGTTCGACATGTTCAAGCCGTTCACCATCGAAAACGCTTACGTCTTTCGTTCGGAGAACGTGCGCTCGCTGTTCGACCGCATCAGCGAAGACGAGCGCTCGCTGCTGACCTGGAACCCGGAAAAGTTTGACTGGTACGACTACTGGCTCAACATTCACCTGCCCGGATTGACGAAGTGGGTGTTCCCAACGCTCGAAGACGAGATGCGGGCGAAACCGAAGCGCGTGTACACCTATCGCGACCTGGTCGAACTCTTCGAGACTTCAACCAAGCGCCACGCGACGCGCGTCGCGATGCGCATCGAGCGCGACGACCGCCAGGAACAATACACCTACGCCGACCTGCGCGAGCTCGCCACACGCGTCGCAGGTTTTCTCGCGAGTCACGGCATCAAGCAGGGCGACCGCGTGATGCTCGTCAGCAACAACGCACCCGAATGGGGCATGACGTACTTCGGCGTGCTAAAGACGGGCGCGACCTGCATCCCGTGTGACCCCGAGAGCTCAACCAACGAGATTCTCAACTTCGCGCGCGCCGGAAACGCGGCGGGCATCATCACGAGCCAGGCCATCGTCGACGACCATCCCGATTTACAAGAACGACTCAAGGAACAAGGACTGACTCGTTTCTGGACCTACGACGAAGTGTTCGAACTGCCTGACGAACAAACCGAAGACGAACGCATCGCACTGTTGCCGCAAAAAGCACACGCGCAGAGTGTTGCTTCGTTGATCTTCACCTCCGGCACGACGGGCCAACCGAAAGGCGTGATGCTTTCGCATCGCAACCTGACGAGCATGGTCTCGATGCTGTCGTCAGTCTTCGACATGAGCACCAGCGACGGTGTGTTGTCGGTGTTACCTTTGCATCACACCTTCGAGTTCTCGACCGGGTTCCTGACCCCGCTGAGCCGCGGTGCACAGATCACCTATCTTCCGGAGCTCACCAGCGACGCACTCGCGCGCGCGATCAAAAACGGCCACGTGACGGGAATGGTCGGCGTGCCTGCGTTGTGGGAACTGCTTCATCGCCGTATCAAGAACCGGCTTTACGAGCGCAGCGATTGGATTGGTAAGACTGCCGAGAACATGATCCGCGCCAACGCCTGGCTGCGCGACAAGACGGCCGTCAACGCGGGACAGGTATTGTTCTACCCGATTCACGAAGGACTCGGCGGGCGCATTCGTTACTTCATCAGCGGCGGCTCCGCGTTGAGCGAAAAGATTCAGCGCGACTTTTACGGTCTCGGGTTCACGATCCTTGAAGGCTATGGTTTGACCGAAGCGTCGCCGGTGTTGACGGTGACGCGTCCGGAGAACCGCATGTTGAGCGGAACAGTCGGCAAGCCGTTACCCGGCGTCGAGGTGCGCATAGCGGAACCTGACGCGACCGGCGTCGGCGAGGTTATCGCGCGTGGTCCAAACATCATGCTCGGTTACTACGAAGACGAAGCCGCTACGAAACAGACGCTCGTCGAACGCTGGCTCTACACCGGCGACCTCGGACGCGTTGACGACGACGGCAATCTCTATCTCGTTGGCCGTTCCAAAGAGATCATTGTCGACACCAACGGCAAGAACGTCTATCCGGACGAGCTCGAAGAGCTTTACCTCAATTCGCCGTATGTTAAAGAGCTCAGCATCGTCGGTTTGCCTGACGGCATCGGCGAGAAGGTGGCGTGTCTCGTCGTCGCCGACGACGAATACGACATCTCGCTTTCGCGCGCGGCGTTGCAGCGCCTGGTCGAAGAGCATTTCCGCGAAGTCTCCGCTTCCCTGCCCTACTACAAGCGCGTGAAAGTGCTGCACTTCACCGACATCGAACTTCCGCGCACCGCGACTCGCAAAGTGAAACGGCGCGAAGTGGTCCAAATCCTGGAATCACTCGAACAGTCGGAGAAGTCAGGTCGCAAGGCGACGGCGCGTGAAGTCGCTGACGCCGATTCGGTATGGCTCATGGGTCTGGTCGCGAACGTCTCCAATCGGCCACGAGCGGAAGTCACGATCGACACGCGACTAAGCGATCTCGGTTTCGACAGTCTGATGTTTGTCGAACTCGCAACGTCGATCGAGAGTTCCGGCGGGACGATCTCGGCGCCCGAACGTTTCAACGAGATACAGGACATTCGCGAGCTGGCGACTGTCGTGAGTCGTCGCGGCGCTACTGCGGTCAAGGAGGAAGTGCGGCGCGACGACGACGAGAAAGACGACGAGATCCACGTTCCTTCATTCATCCGCACGGCGGGGGCGAAAACAGGCGACTTCCTGCAACGTTTCCTCTACGACCAGTTCCTGAAGACGTATTACGAAGGTCAGTCGAACATTCCGCCACACACGAATTTCATCGTGGCCGCCAACCATTGTTCGCACCTCGACATGGGACTGACGAAGATGGCGCTCGGCGAAGCGGGCAAAGACATGGTCGCGCTTGCCGCTGCTGACTACTTCTTCGACACCAAGTACAAACGCGCCGTGATGGAAAACTTCACGAACCTCGTGCCGATGGAACGCACGGGTTCGCTGCGACAATCGCTGCGGCACGCGCGCTCGTTCCTCGATCGGGGTTACAACGCGCTCATCTTTCCGGAAGGCACGCGTTCGATGACGGGCATCATGGCTGACTACAAGCCCGTCGTCGGATATCTCGCGCTGCATGCGCGCGTTGGCATCCTGCCGATGTTTCTGGACGGGACTTACGAGGCGATGCCGAAAGGAACGACGATCATCAAGAACCGCAACATCGGCGCCCGCATCGGTCGGTTCCTCGAGATCGAAGAGCTCGAAGAGATGACCAAAGGCATGGCGCGGGCCGAGGCGTATCGCCTGATCGCCGCGCGCGTGCGGCACGAAGTCGTCAACCTGCGCGATCGCACGCGACACCCGTTCGATCCGAAGCTGCTTCGCAAACAGTGGCGCTCCGAGCGTAAAGCCGCCGAGCTTGTGTCCGCTTAATCCTTGTTCTGATGCCCTCTAAGACACCCGGCAAACGCACTGCGCGGATGACTCCGGTTACGGCCGGAACCAAGCGTCGCGCTGCCATCGAGAAACGCCAACGCGCCGTGACGCTCGTCACCGGCGGGACTGGTTTTCTCGGTTCGCACCTCGTGCGACAAATGATCGAAGACGGCGCGAAAGACATTCGCGTCATGGCCACTTCAATTCCGGACTGGCTCGTCGATCTGGGCGTCGAAACATTCGCCGGGTCGATCACGAACGCCGAAGACACGAAACGCGCGGTCGAAGGAATCAGCGAGATCTACCACCTCGCCGGCAAAGTCTCCCGCGAACGCGAGGACGCGCGCGAGATGTACGAAATTCACGTCGAAGGCACGCGCCTGCTCTGCGATGCAGCAAAAGCAGCGGGCGTGAAGACGATCGTCATGGCGTCGACCAGCGGCACGATCGCGGTCACGAAAGACGGCGACGTTGTTCCCGACGAAACTTACACCCAGCCGCTCGACGTCATTTCGCGCTGGCCCTACTACGCCAGCAAAGCCTACCAGGAGATGGCCGCGCTCGAACGGTTCAGCGGCAAAGGTCTGCGGCTCGTCATTATGAATCCGAGCCTGTTGCTTGGTCCCGGTGACGACCGCCTCAGTTCGACCAAACTCGTGCTCGATTTCATGGCCCGAAAGATCGGCGCAGTGCCC
>DASTOZ010000720.1:0-4806 GCA_035762365.1 Pyrinomonadaceae bacterium
GTTGTCCGAAATGACCAGGCGGAATCGAAGCCTTCTGCAAATCACGCGCGCGTCGCTCAATCAAATAAAGCCGCGGACTCGAAGGCTCAACGCTGACGAGCAGAAAACTCCCGCGCAGCCCGAAGTCAAACGCAAACGACAACGGCGTCAGTTGATAGATTTTTCCGAGGAATCGTCCAGTTAGAGTGTCACGCAGCTCTTCGACGACACGCCCGATCAGTTCCTGATCCATGATTGCCCACGGAGATTACCAGAAACCCGTGGCTCAAACACGAACGACTGCTGTGCGGGTAAGACGGTCGTGAACGCTATAGCCTTCGCGACTAAGAAGGACGGAAAGTGTTCCGAGAACAGTGGTCAGCGAGATCAAATACACGAACGAGCGACCGATCGACTGGCCTCCGGTTGGAATCAGCCGCGTCTTCGTGTCGATCACTTTCAACGACAACAAACGCATGCCCAACGTGCGGCCAGTTAGCGCCGTCATCAACGTGAGATAAACAAACGTTACGACGACAAAGCTTCCGGCTAGCACTGCGATCACACGCAGGTCTTGCAGGTTGTTGCCGGTCCAGTGCGCCGCCGCAGCGATCGGCGAAGTCAGCAGCGCGCAGAATACGAGATCGAGCAGCGCGGAGATGAGGCGTCGAAACGCGGCCGCCGACTGCGTCGGGCTGTCGTCTACGCGAAGGTTTCGCGAGATGGAGTCGAGGTAGTTGAGTGCCGGATCGTTCGGGTCGTCTCGAATCAATCGTTTCGGAGCGCGAGGCGGTGGCAAGGGCAGCAGTTCCGGCTCGGGTTCACTTGGTGGCACGACAACCAGGTGACTCTTTTCCACGGCAGGCGGCTGCTCTTCAACTGCGATTTCCGGCTCGAACGTGAGTTGCGTCGTCGGGGGACCAACTGTTTCGTTCATTTCGTTTTCTTCTCGTGCGGGGGCGTAGGCAATGGCCGTTGCGAGGGTGGATCGCGTGTGCCGAGTTTCGGTGGGAGCCGTCTGATGTGCGCGCTCGATTCTTCTTAGAGCGGCGGCGACCAAGGGATTGATTGCCGGCATTTCTGCGGGCGGCAGTAGCTCGAGCTGTGGCGGATTAGTCGCCGTTTCGGCCCGAAGGCGCTCGTTTTCCGCTGCTTCACGCGCGGCTTCCCGCGCGCGCCTTTCCTGAACTTCGCGGACGCGCTCGCTGAGTTCTTTCCGCCATTCGGGCACAGAACTACGCGCGACGCCTGGAAACTCAATCAGCGTGGATTTTCTTTCCCTGGGTTGGCTTGGAGTCTCGCCGGTTGGTTCCATATCCGCGTCGTCAGAGCATCCGCCTATGGCAATCGACGACGCATCCTATCAGGAACAACTTTAAGTGGTCAATGAAAAATTAAGCAACGATTGAGGTTGTGGGTTTGGGGTTGGGCCATGGATCAAAGCGGCGTGCGTCCGGCGAACCCGGCGTCGACCTCGTGCCACCACTCCAGCTCGTCGCCTTCGCCCATCTGCCAGCACAACAGAACGACTTTGCCGTCGCGTAGTGACGGGAAATCGATCAGTCCACGCTCGAAGTCTTTTAACTGCACGC
Source organism: Pyrinomonadaceae bacterium (assembly GCA_035762365.1). Lineage (GTDB taxonomy): Bacteria > Acidobacteriota > Blastocatellia > Pyrinomonadales > Pyrinomonadaceae > PSRF01. Next base: position 1,572 of record DASTOZ010000720.1, read on the forward strand.
CCAGAGTGTCCAGCTCGGTCATTTCAGACGTTAACTCGGTCAAAACTGCCGCGTAAGCGATGCCGTCGTCGATCCCGCCGCCGCCCTGTTCGGCCGCTTCGGCAGCCTTTCTCGCCTCGTCGCGGTACTGCGAGAGTCGTCGATGCGCTCGCTGAATCCTGGCGAGAATAGTTCTTACGCTGGGAAGCAAAGCGTTTGCTTCCTGAATCGTGAATAGCTTCATGTTTTGCAGCGGGCTGGACAGCCGTCAGTGATCGTCGGTAATCCTGATGAACTCCGTCGCTGCTTCAAACTCAGCCGCGTCCTCGTCGATATCCGCTTCAAGCACCACGCGCATGGCCGCCTCAAAACTTTCGGCCTGTTTCGGGAGTTGGCACTGCTCCTGAAGGTATGGCGCCGGGAGCGGTTCGTGCAGTTCGCGCTCATCATACCGCGTTCCGTGCGAGATTTCCTTGCGCACTTTGTCCGCGATGTCGCCGAGGTCGATGAAATAGTCCGCGACGTCGATCAGTTTCGGCGCAGTGTTTGACCGGAAGCCGGCAATCTCGACGCGACATCCTTTGTAAGCGACCGCGTTGACAGCATAGACGAAATCTTCGTCACCGGAAACCAGCACCGCCGTATCGTAACGGCCCGCAAGCGAAAGCATGTCGACCGCGATTTCGACGTCGAGATTAGCCTTTCGCGTACCGTCGTAAAAAGTCTTCAGCTCTTTCTGGATTACACGAAAACCGTTTCGCCGCATCCACAGCAGAAACCCTTGCTGGCGTTCCGCGCCGATGTCGACGCCGGTGTAAAAGAAGGCCCTGAGGAGCCGGCCGTCGCCCAGCAACACGCGCAATAGCTTGTTGTAGTCGATGTCGATGTTATGAAACCGCGCTGCATGGAACAGGTTATTTCCGTCGATAAAAACCGCCACTCTTCCGCGGTGGCCGAGCTGCCAGGAAACGTTGTTTGTGGGATCGTAACTGTTCATAAACTGACTCCGAAAAACTCAATCCTTGTTTGACCTTTAGCATGCTTATTTGGTGTTCGTTGGTCAAGTTGACGGTCCAATGATCCGCGATCACGTGGCCGCTATCACCTGACTCGATACAGCATCAAAATAGATCGTTTTAATGGGGCCATTGGTGACATTGATCTCCCAGGCCAGGTGTAGCTCCAAACCGCCCGACGTGCCCGATGTTTGGACCGGCGTTTGGTTTGGTGGGGGTAGGGCGTAAACAACTAACTGCCCGGGAGCTAAAACAGCAGTGTCGGGCAACGTGATTGTTTGCTGCTGTCCGTTCGCGCCCGGGACGCTGATCGGTTGCGACTTGACTCGGGTCACCGCTTCTTCGGCCGTCACTTCCGGGCTGATCTGGTTGAGCGCCGTTTGCAGACGGTCCGCGTCTGGCAAACAGTTGCTCGACAGTGACACGAGCCGGCGATCGTTGCGAAAGCGGATCTCCAGTTTGCCGAAAGCGCCACGCAACGGATAACGAAATGGTCGTTGTTCGTAGCGTGCGAGTTTGGCGCCTGTCGCGTCGTCAGTTCGTTCGACGAGCGACAACTCCTGCGGCGAGGCGCCGATCAAGCGTTGCCATTCGGCGATGAAGCGACGTAACGATTCGCGTGTCTGTTCCTCGGTCTGGGGATCGTCGCCGACTTTCGGCAATTGGATCGATGCGGCCAACTCGGGCGGTATGCTTTGAAGCGTTGCCGTGTAGGGATCCAGGTGCGCTTCGGTCCGGCGTTGTAAGCCATAGTGTTGCGAGATCTGGTACCAGGCAAGCGACGTTTCTTCGAGTCGCGTTGCGGGGTCGACGAGTGCGACCGGGTACAACCGAACGTCTGTTCGCGGGCCTGCCGTATCGGTCGGGCGAAACGCGGCGCAGGCGCCGCTCATCAACGCAAACACAATCGTCAAACTCAAGAACAAGTCAGGAAGGGGGCAAGCGCAGCGCGCCCCCGCCGTAACCATAGCGGGGGTGTGGCCCCCTTCCGAACTTGTTCTTGCTAAGCGCATGCGTTTTAGTCTTTCAAGCGTCAACGCCAAACATTATCTAGACTCAGAGTTTGCCCGTCGTCGTATAATTCAAAAACTTGGAGGACGTGTTGCCTAAAGATAACGAAAACATTCGTCTGCCGTTTACTGGACCAATCGAACCTTCTGAGCCGCAGGGGTTTGCGCCGGACCAGATGATTCGCTGCGACGAGTGTTTGCGGGCCAACCCTCCTACCCGTGTCGCCTGCATGTACTGTAGCGCGTCACTGCCGATAACGGAGACATCCGCGCGACTTCGCAAGCCGGTGTTGAGGGCGCCCGATAAACATCAGACGGCTTACCACAGCATCCTGTTGCCAATAAATTTCGACACTGTCGAGGAGCGCATTGCGGACGCCGCCGAGCTCTTGAAACTCAGTGTTGAAAACCTGAAACGCATCGTCGCCGAGCATGTGCCTTTGCCGGTCGCGTTTACGGCATCACGTGAAGAAGCGGCACTCGTCATCGACAGATTGCGCGAACTGGGGCTGCGCGCGGTCACGTTGAGCGATGACGAATTAGGTGTGACAGAGTTGTCGATCAAACGCATCAAGTCGATGACTATCGAAGGACAAGTCGTGACACTTCAGCAGCCAGGAACCAGGGAACACACAGAGCTTAGCTGGTCCGACGTCGTCCTGATCGTGACCGGCCGTTTGTTTGTGCGGCGACTCGAGATTCAGGAGCGAAAGACTCGTCGCGCCGAGAGCGAGATCGTCCAGTCAAGCGAGTTCTCCAGCGATGAAGCCGTGATCGACTTCTACACTTCGACGCATTCGCAAACATGGCGCATCAGTGCCAACGGTTTCGACTTCTCGTGTCTCGGTAGTCAGAAGACGCTAATCGCAAACGAGAACATCTCGCGGCTGCAAGACCTGATTGCCAGAAACGCAACACACGCGACAATTGACGACTCGTACAAACAACTTCGTCACACACTCGATCTCGTTTGGGGTTCGCAACAGGAGACGCAATCGAGTGGTTGGCGTCGCGATCGTCCCGGACGGCTGAGCGTCGGACTCGCCACCATCAACAGCAACGAAACGCAGTTCACACGCTACTCCCGGATGCGGCGTTATTTTCAAACGCATCCTGCACTGCTCGAACCCAACGCCGATGCCTGACTCGTCGAACTTGATCTATGGCGTGAATGCCGTCGTCGAAGCGTTGCGCGCTGGCACGCGACAGATCGAAACCATCACGATTCTC
>DASTOZ010000721.1:0-3329 GCA_035762365.1 Pyrinomonadaceae bacterium
GGTGTCGCCCACGAAACCTTCCAGAGTCACACCGCAGTCGATCGAAAAGATGTCGCCCTCCTTCAACTCGTAGTTCGAAGGAAAGCCATGCACTATCTGCTCGTTGACGGAAGCACAGATCGAATACGGAAACCCGTTGTACCCCTTGAACGTCGGCAGCGCACCCGCGTCGCGAATCATCTTCTCGGCGGCGCGATCGAGATCCATCGTGGTGATGCCCGGCGCCACCATCTCACGCAAACTTTGCAGTACTGTGCCCACGAGCTGTCCCGCGGCGCGCATCTTCTCGAGCTCTCGTTTTGACTTACCGATAATCATGTAACACCCGCAAAACCGCTTTCACTCGTTCTTCACGATCCGCCGGATATCGCGATAGATGCTTTCGCGATCGCGATTGCCGTCGACCTCGCGAAGCATATTCTTCGACGCGTAGTAATCGAGCAACGGACGAGTTTGTTCTTCATAAGTCGCCAGCCGCTTTCGCACCGTCTCCGGATTGTCGTCGGCGCGATGAACGAGCTGCGCTTCCGGATGGAAGTCGCAAACATTGTCGTGCCGCGGCGGCTTGAAATAGATGTTGTAAATCTCGTTGCACACCGGACAGTTTCGCCTGCCCGTCATCCGCTTTTCAAGTAGATCGTACGGCACTTCGATCTGAACCGGCACGATCTGTTTGCCTTGTTCGGCCGCCAGACGTTCGAGACTTTCCGCCTGCGCGGGCGTGCGCGGAAAGCCGTCGAGAATATAACCGTCTTTGGCGTCGTCCTGGGCCGTGCGCTCTTTGACGAGTTGAATCGTCACCTCGTCAGGAACGAGCTGTCCCCGCTGCATGATCTCCCTGACTTCTTGCGCCAGTGGAGTGTCCGCGTGCTTCAGTGCGCGAAAGATGTCGCCTGTCGAGATTTGCGGCAAATGCAAGCGCTCTTGAAGCAAGCGCGCCTGAGTGCCTTTTCCGGCACCAGGCGCACCCATCAGGACGATGATTTTCGACATAGTTATCAGGCGCGACGGCCTCGCAATCTTCCGCCACCGCCGAGGAAGCCCTCGTAGTTGCGCATCACGAGCTGAGCTTCAATCTGGGCCACGGTGTCCATTGCAACGCCGACGAGGATCAGTAACGACGTGCCGCCGAAGTAGAACTGATAGCCCATGCCTTCCGGTATCCAGCCGAGACCGGGAGTGGTGGTGATGAAAGCATCCAGCCACGCGCCGATAAACGGCAACCGGCCGACCTTGAATCCGCTCAGCATGAACTGCGGGATGAACGCGACCAGCGCAAGGTAAACAGCGCCGACGACGGTCAAACGCGTCAGGATCGTATTGAGATACTCGGCAGTCGCACGTCCGGGACGAATACCCGGCATGAACCCGCCGTGCTTGCGCAGGTTGTCGGCGACTTCTTCGACGTTAAATACGATCGAGACGTAGAAGAACGTGAAGAAGACGATCAGCGACAGGAAGATCAACTCGTAGTACGGATCGCTGGCATGGAACGTCTGGAAGAAAGTCCAGATTGTGGCCCACCAGCCTTTATCGTTTACCGCAGGAGGAAACGCTGCGAACAAACTCTGCGGCATCGACAACACGGACGAAGCGAAGATCACCGGGATCACGCCGCCCATGTTGATCTTCAGCGGCATCGTGGTCTGCTGACCACCGACAAGCTGTCGTCCAACGTGACGCTTTGCATAACTCACCGGAATCTTGCGACGCGCCGATTCGACGAAGACGATGAAAGCGATGATCAGCACCATCGCGACCAGCATCGCGAACACGCCGATGGTCGCCATCGTGTCGCCAGCCGCGAGACGCCCGATGACCTGTTTCACACCGTTTGGCAAACCGATCACGATACCGGCGAAGATCAGCAGCGAGATGCCGTTGCCGACGCCGCGTTCAGTGATCTGCTCGCCGAGCCACATGACGAAGATCGTTCCCGTCGTCAACGTGAGCACGGTGCTCAAACGGAATCCCCAACCCGGAGCGCCCACGCCGTTGACCTGAAGCCAGTGGGCCACAAACGAGGTTTGAATGCCGGCCAGGAGGACGGTCAGATACCGCGTCCACTGGTTGATCTTCTGCCGTCCCATCTCGCCTTCTTCCTGGAGCTTCTTGAGCTGCGGGGAGACGACGGTCATGAGTTGCAGGATGATCGAGGCGGTGATGTACGGGGTGACGCCGAGTGCGAATACCGAGATGGTGCGGAAGTTTCCACCAGAAAACAGATCGAGCACGCCGAGGAGTGTTCCGGCCACGTCGCGCCACACTTCCTGGAGACGTGCGTGGTTGATGCCGGGGGCGGTAACGTGCGCGCCGAAGCGATAGACCGCGAGCAGTCCCAGCGTAAAGAAAATGCGCCGGCGCAGATCCGGCACATTGAACATATTGCGAACGGCGGCTAAAAACTTGTCCATTGGGCTCTCCGATGATTTCCTAACACGGATTCAAGAACCAGATTATCCGCCAATCTGAACTGCCGCGCCACCGGCTTTCTCGATCTTTTCGCGGGCGCTCTTGGTGAAGCGATGCGCTGACACACGCAGCGGCTTCGAAAGCTCGCCGTTGCCGAGCACGACGACGTCGTGCTTCGCCTTCTTGATCAAACCGCGATCGTGCAGCACTTCCGGATTGATCTCGGCGTCGGCTTCGAAATGCTGTTCGAGTGAAGCGAGACTGATCTCGAGCCAGCGCTTCTTGAAGATGTTGGTGAAACCACGCTTCGGCAGACGTCGATGCAGCGGCATCTGGCCACCTTCGAAACCGATCTTGCGCGAATAACCCGACCGCGACTTCTGTCCCTTTTCACCGCGACCCGCGGTCTTTCCCAAACCGGAGCCCGGACCACGGCCGACTCGCTTCTTCTTGTGCGTCGATCCTTTTGCCGGCTTAAGTGTGTTTAGACTGATTGCCATTTTGGTCTTTTCTTTCTTGTGCGTGTTTGGTTCTGTGCCTTTTCGCGTCTTCTTTTGTGCCCTTTGTGGTTACACTATCCGCAGCAGGTGCGGAACTTTCGCGACGGCGCCCCGCATGGCCTCGGTGTCCGGACGCTCGACGACCTGGTTCAACTTTCGCAGACCCAGACTGCGCACGATTGTCTTGTGCTTTTTCGGCGAGGCGATGAAGCTGCGATAGTACTGGATGCGAATCATCGCCTGTGACTCATTTGTTGTATTCGCTTTACGTGGCATAAACTCACATCTCGTCGACTTGCTTACCGCGCAACCGCGCCAGCTCCATCGGATCCTTCATTCGCAACAACGCATCAAACGTCGCGCGCACGACGTTGTGCGGGTTCGTCGAGCCGAGCACCTTCGTGCGCACGTCGCGAA
>DASTOZ010000722.1:0-3762 GCA_035762365.1 Pyrinomonadaceae bacterium
GTGCGCATCACAATGGAGAAGCAAATGACCGCCGAACGCAACCGCCGCGCGCTCGTGTTGCAGGCGGAAGGCGATCGTCAGGCGGCCATCACGCGTGCTGAGGGCGAGAAGCAGGCGGCTGTCACCCGTGCCGAGGGTGAAAAGCAGTCGGCGATCCTCGCGGCTGAGGGTGCGGCGCAGGCGCGGTTGCGAAATGCGGAAGCGGAGATGGAAGCGCTCAATCGCATCGCGTCGGCGGTTCCGGATAGCGATCCGAGTCAATACCTGATCACGATGCGTTACATCGAGAGTCTGCGAGACATGACGCGGACCAACAATTCGAAAGTGATCTTCATGCCTGTTGAAACTTCGGCGATGCTGTCGAGTATTGGCGCGATCAAGGAAGTGTTGTCGCAGACAGGCGAGCAAGGTGGCGGCGATAAGGAGATTCCACCGCCGCCGCGTCCGCGCGAATTGCCGCGCTAGAATCGATGTTCTGAGATGACGGTGTAGATCGATCCCTTTGGAGACAACTGGCTGCGAAACAGCACGAAGTTCATTACCGGCATCGCGATCAGACTGAACTTACTTCGGATATGAGCTTCGGCGAGCTCTCGCGCGTCTTCGGGCTTACGAAGACGAGCGATCGTGAGGTGTGGCCGATATCCGCGATCTTCTTGCGCGAAACCCTCGCGTGCGAACGCTTCTTCCAATCGCTGTTGCAACTCTGACAACTGGCCCGACGAGTCTTCAACACCGATCCATAGGACCTGCGGTCTACTACGTCTCGGAAACACGCCCGTGCCGCCGATTTTGATCTGAAAAGGTGAGAAGTCGCCTGCTACGCGCGTTGCAGCTTCTGAAAGAACAGGCAGTCGTTCTTTCGCAACGTTCCCGAAAAACTTCAACGTGAGATGAACGTTCTCCGGCTTGCTCCAACTCGCACTGGCCTGCGGAACTGCTTCGCGTAACTGTTTAGCGTGAGCCGCAAGTTGCTCGCGCACCTCGGACGGAAGCTCAATCGCACAGAACGACCGCCACTCTTCACTCATTGCGGTGTCAGAACGACTGTAGTCTTCGTTGCTTTCGTAACCGCCGCTGTCGTGAAAGGAAACTCACGAGGCGTAACGGCGCGCCAATCTGCGAGCTGATCGCTCCAGTGCGGGCTCTTCGGCAAACCCGATTCGCCGAGCGCAATGCCTTGTTGCGACTTGTCCCAATCGCCCGGATCGGCAATGAATCTCATCGACACCGCTTGGCCGACGTTCACCGTCGCTCCAATAAAACCACCCGTGCCATTCTGCGGAAACGGCGGTACGGTGAACTGAGCTCCGATCAGCGGCGCGCCTGAAAGCGCATGCGGGAAACGCACTTTGGTCGACTCGCCCCACGTCCACTTCGACTCATCCGCACCGAATTGTCTGGTCAGCCTCTGGCGCGCTTCGTCATGACATGCGCGCAGCAGATCGGCATAGCTCGCAAACTCCTTTGGCAGCCAATCGGCCGGTTGTTCCTTGATGATGCGATCGAGTGTCGTATCGAAGTTGCTCCACTGAAAATTCCGCACCAGATCCGGACCAAGAGCGGCCGTCAATATCTTCGACCGGAATGCCAGACGCATGTGGCCCAGCAGTAGCGCCGTTGACGAGTCGGGAGTGACTTGTCCGTCCCACTTTTCAAACGCATCGAGCGACGCGCGCAGTTTCTCGTCCGCCGGCGTCAACTTTGGACGCAGAGTTTTGACTGCTTCGCGCGCGAACAGCGTTCCGGCGATCGAATAGACGTCGCCCTGGATTCGGCGAAAGTCGTCGATCGTGTGTTTAGGCTTCGCACTCAGCAGATCGAAGATGCGCCGGGCGCGATACGGTTGGGCCCAGGAATCCGTCAAGTGATACGGATAGTCGGCGCCGACGATGCGTTGGTTCGCGGTGACGATCATTCCCGATGGCGGATCGTAGAGGTTCGGGAGCTTGGCGACCGGAATGTAGTCGACCCATTCGCCGGCGTCAGTCGAGCCGTCGTAAGGCAAACTGCCGTCGCCCGACTTGCGAATCGGCACGACGCCGCACGCGTGATAGCCGATGTGACCGTTGACGTCGGCGTAAACGATGTTCTGTGTGGGCGCGGTGAATGACTTCAGGGCGGCCTTAAACTCGTCCCAGTTCCGCGCGCGGTTCATCGCGTAGTTGAGATCGCTCGCGAGTCGCGTTGCGTCGAACGCAGTCCAGCGAAGCGCATAACGTTTGCCGTCGCCTTCGAAGACGATCGGGCCATGGCGCGTAACCGTGACCTCGTGAGTGACGATGTCCTGGTCCGGGCTGGCCAGTCCCTTCCTGACTTTGATCTCTTCACGACGAATCTCCGCGTCCTGCCATCCCGAGGGTGTTTGGTATCGCTTCGGGTTCGCGGGATCAAACTTCTCGACGTAAATATCCTGCACGTCTGGTCCAACGTTCGTGAATCCCCACGCGATGTGCTCGTTGTGACCGATGATCACGCCGGGAATACCAGCGGACGTGACACCCGCCATGCGCACACCCGGCGAGCTGAGATGGGCCAGGTACCAGATGGAGGGCGCCGTCGGGGGCAAGTGTGGATCGTTTGCGAGCAACGGCTTGCCGGAAACAGTTCGTTTGCCGCTGATGACCCAGTTGTTACTCGCGGCCAGATCGTCTGCGTAAAGTCCGACACGCGCGAGGGCGTCCGCGGCGATCGCGGCGTTGTGCGCGAGTGCTTTCTGTGTCTCTGCCGAAAGAGGACTGATGACCGCGCCCGTTGACCTTGCAGGGGCTGCTTTCGCGGGAACGTCCTTGCCGACGACGAGCACGTCGATCGGCGAAGTCACTGGCATCAGCGCCGCTCTCTTGTCAGCCGGCAGAGAAGCGAGTCCCTGACGCATGAGATCGAGCCGCCACGTATCCGACAGCGCCTCGAAGAAGATCTTCACGACTACGAGTGAGTCCTGCGGTATCCACGGACGGAAGTCGTAGTTCAGGATCTGAAACTCGGGTGGACGCGACTTCGGATCGAGCGACGAAGCGTAAGCGTTCACGCCGCGAGCGTACGCTTGCAGCAGCGCCTGCGATCGTGGCGACAAGGCAGCGTATTCCGCGTCGGCAGTCTCACTGAAGCCGTACGTGCGATGGAGTTTGTCCTGGTCCAACGCAAAGTTGTTTGGCCCGGCGCCTAACATCTCGGCGAGCTCGCCGCGTGCCGTGCGACGAAAGAGATCCATTTGCCACAGTCGATCGGACGCGGTCGCATAACCTTGACCGAAGTAGAGGTCTTCGTCGTTCTGCGCCTCGATGTAAGGAATACCGCGTTCGTCGCGCCGGATGGTAACGCGATCCTTGATTCCTTTTATTTGAATCGCGGTTGGTTCCTGAACGGGAAGAGGCCCCGAAGCACCGATGGGAACACAGAGGGAAACACAGAAAAGAATGATAAGGATGGGTCTCATGGTGCGCGAAATACTAGCACATTGACGTTCATAGCGCCGCGACTTAGAATCGCCTCCCGATGATTCGTTTTGCCTGCATCGCCGTCCTGTTATTGAGCTCGATTGCGAGTGTGAGTGCACAGCAACGCCCGCTGCTCACCGAAGACGTCGACATCATTGCGCCCGGAACGATCCGCATCGAAGCAGGCATCGACTTCATGCAGGGCGCCAACTATTCTGTCTCCGGTTTGCGCGGCGATCTGACGCGCATCGGCGTGATCGGCATCAACTTCGGGATGGGGCCGAACGTGGAGTTTCAGATCGAGGGAGTCGCGCAGAACTAC
>DASTOZ010000723.1:0-6367 GCA_035762365.1 Pyrinomonadaceae bacterium
GAATAACTCCGTCACCACGCTCGAGCGCGGATACTCGCTGAACGTGTCGACCCAGTTCTCGAATAAGTCTCGGCGTTCGGATTCAGACAGGATCGGTATCCGCGTGATCTGCTGCTTTGGATCGTTCACGATTGCGCGCAGCAGCACATCGAGGTTTTGCGTCATGCGTTCGACGGTGCTCGCATCGAAGAGATCCGCGTTGTATTCACACGTGCCGGCCAGTTCGTCCTCGCGCTCCTCGAAAAACAACTCGAAGTCGAACTTCGCGGTTCCTGTTTGCACTTCTGCGGCTTGCACCTTCAAGTCTGGCAACTCATACACGTCCTCGGACTTGTTTTGCAGAACGAACATCACCTGGAAGAGCGGCGTGCGACTGAGGTCGCGCTCAGGCTGCAATTCCTCGACCAGCTTCTCGAACGGCAAATCCTGATGTGCCGATGCTCCGAGCGCGGTCTGTCGCACACGCGCCACTAACTCCTGAAACGTGGGCTCGCCGGAGAGGTCTGTGCGTAGCACGAGTGTGTTGACGAAGAAGCCGATAAGACCTTCGATCTCGATGCGGTTGCGGCCCGCAATGGGAGTTCCAACGACGATGTCCTCCTGCCCGGTGAAGCGGTACAGCAACGTCTTGAACGCGGCGAGCAGCGCCATGAACAAGGTGGCGCCTTCGCGCTGACTCAACTCTTTCAGCGACTTCGTCACATCGGCGGAAACGCTGAACCGGTGATGCGCGCCACGAACCGTTTGTATGGCAGGACGAGGTCTGTCCGTCGGCAACTCCAACGCAGCGGGCGCACCGGCCAGTTGACGCCGCCAGTATTCGAGCTGCGTGTCGAGCCGATCACCTTGCAGCGACTCGCGCTGCCAGTAAGCAAAGTCTGCATATTGAACGACTGGATCGATCAGCGGCGAAGGTTGACCGTTCGCGAAGGCTTGATAGAGCGCGACGAGTTCGCGGATCAGTATCGAGCCGGACCAGCCGTCAGAAACGATGTGATGCATCGTGAGCAGCAGAATGTGTTCGTGCTCGGCCATGCGCAGCAACTTCACGCGCAGCAATGGACCACGCGTTAAGTCGAATGGGCGTTGCACCTCTTCAGTCGCGGTGCGTTGCGCCTTCGCTTCTCGCTCGTCTGCCGGATACTCGGAGAGGTCTTCCAATGGCAGAGTCAGTTGCAAACTCGGCGCAATGACCTGCAAGGGTGTTCCGTCCTGACTCGTGAACGTCGTTCGCAAAGCTTCGTGACGTCTGACGATCTCGTTGAAACTCTGTTCGAGCGCCGTCACGTTGAGATTGCCCGTGAGGCGGACAGCGGCGGGCAGATTGTAGAAAGCGCTGTTCGGCTGAAGCTGATCGAGAAACCATAATCTCTGTTGCGCGAACGAGAGCGGCAATTCCTGATCGCGCGCGACGGCGATTATGGGCGCGACTTCCTGCGCCTGGCCCGTGCGAACAATGGAATCGACGTAAGCGGCGATGTCGCTCAGTTTCGGTGTTTCGAAGATCACGCGCAGCGGAACTTCCACGCCGAAAGACTTCCGCAGACGCGATACCAACTGCGTCGCTCGCAGAGAATGTCCGCCGAGCTCAAAGAAGTCGTCGTTCCTGCTGATCTGGTCGGTCGCGAGGAGCGACGCCCAAATTCCGGCGATGACTTCTTCCACCATCGTGCGTGGCGCGACGTAAGGTTTCGAGCGCGGGCGCGAGGCCGTGTCGGGCGCGAGTAGGGCGTTGCGATCGACCTTGCCGTTGGCCAGGACCGGCAAGTCTTCGAGTACGATGATCTGCGAGGGCACCATGTACCGCGGCAGCCGCTCCGCCAGTCGCATCCGTAACTCCTCGACGTCGAGCGCAGTTCCTTTGAAATCTGCGTTGTGACCATTGCGCCCGCTTCGTTCTGCTACTTTCGCCGCTCTTTCGGCGGCGCGTCGCGTGTGGATCGCGTAGATGTTGTAGAGACCAGTCTTCTTCAACATCAGGTCTTCCTCTACTTCGACCGCAAATCCTTTCGCCGCCAACAGCCGCTCGATCGCTGCGATTCGATCCGACTCGTCGTGCACTTCGATCACAAGCTGCACGATGCGGTCCCAGTCTGCGTCTTCGATTCCCTGCAGCACGTCGAGCTCACTCTTCTCGACGTCGATCTTCAACAAATCGATCCGCTCAATGTTCTCCGAGCGGATCACGTCCGAAAGGGTGCGCACCAACACGTTCACCTCGCGCGTTTCGAACCGTCCTTCCATCAGCTCGTCCTCGAACGTCACCATGCCTTCGTGCTGCTGGCGCAGAAACGCGCGACTCACGCGCTCGTCTTCTGCCGCGTTCGCATACGCACCCGACATCGTCGAGGTGCGTGGGTAGTAGGTGAACTGTGCTGTGCCGTTGTAACTCGACAACGCGCAAACGAAGCTCTGTCCTTTTATGCGGTGCAGCTCGAGGTTGCGCCGCAACACCTCGTGCGTTTCCGGAATCGGCTCGAAGGCGTAGACGCGCGACGGAGTGCAGCGGCTGTTGACGAAGACCGTAAACATGCCGATGTTGGCGCCCACATCAAACACGCAATCGCCATCCTGCACCGTCACCCCGTGTCGCAGATAACTTTGCTGCTCGAAGATCTCCTGGTACAGCACGTCAGTCTCATTGCGGTTCAACTGATACATCCGGATGCCGTTTGGCAGCGTTTCCAACTGAGTGTCAGAAGCGACGAGAAGGTCGTCACCATTCGTGCTGTGCCCGTTGCGGTCGGCAACGACGTAAGCCACCAATCGTTCCGTGCCGATGCCGACGGCTACCGCTTCGCGCACTCCCGCCAGGCCACGCAACGCAGCCTCGACTTCGCCCAACTCCACGCGATAGCCGCGCACCTTCACCTGACCGTCGGCTCGACCCACATACGCCACGCGCCCGTCGCCAAGCCGTCGCGCCACATCGCCGGTGCGGTACATCCGTGCTCCCGGTCGCGCGGCGTGCGGGTCAGGCACAAACCGCTCGGCAGTCAGACTCGCCCGGTTCAGATAGCCGCGTGCCAGTCCCACGCCTGACAGGTAAAGCTCTCCCGCCTCGCCTGCCGCGCAGAACTTGAGTCCTTCGTCCAGCACGTACAACGCCATGTTTGCTACCGGCCGTCCGATCACCACCTGCGCGCCGACGTAATCGCCGTCGCCGTAATCCAATGCAGCGCCGCCATCATCGTCTCCACTGGCGGCACCCACGGCGGCTTCCCCACCGCGGCACAACCAGTAACTCGCGTCGATCGCAGCTTCGGTTGGACCATACAGGTTCACCAACTCTGCACCGCTGACTGCCGCGCGCAGTCGCTCCGCCAACTCTCGTCCCAATGCCTCGCCGCCGCTGTAGACGCGCCGCAAACTCTTACACTGTTCTAATCCCACTCCCTCCGCCGCCAACTCCCGCCACATCGACGGCACCATTTGCAGCACGGTGATCCCGCGTCGCTGCACTTCCCGCACCAGGTAGTCCGGGTCACGCTGCCCGCCCGGCTCCGCCAGCACTACACGCGCGCCCGCGAGCAACGGCGAGAACAGCTCCCAGATCGAAGCGTCGAACGACAGTGAAGTTTTCAGCAACACTTTGTCGTCATGGTTCAACGGGAAACGCTGCTGCATCCACAGCAGCCGGTTGCGGATGGCCTCGTGCGAGACCATCACCCCTTTCGGCGTCCCCGTCGAACCAGACGTGTAGATCACGTAGGCCACATTCTGTGGACTCACGGATGAGGAGCCGTCATGCGCGATCGCTTCTGACTCGTGCTTCAACTCCAGCTCGTCCACCACGACAGCCTCAACACCACGCCCGGCGAGCCAATCCGCTTCCGCCACACGTCTCTGCGTCAACACGACCCGTGCCCCTGAGTCCTTCAACATTAGTGCGAGCCGTTCGTGCGGATACTCCGGGTCTAGAGGCACGTAAGCCCCGCCCGACTTGAGCACTGCCAACAGCGCGACCACCGCGTCCACAGACCGCTCCATCAGCAACGCAACCCTGGCCTCCAGATCTATGCCTTTCTGACGAAGCAACGCCGCCAAGGTCTCTGACCGCGCATCCACCTCCGCGTAACTAAGCACCTCGGCGCCACACTCGATCGCAACGCTCTCCGGCGTGCGCCGCGCCTGCTCTTCAACCAGTTGATGCAGCAATGCCGGATAGCCGTCGAACTCGTGTTCCGTCCGGTTGCGCCGCGAAGTCTCGGCAAGTTCCGCCGGTGAAGTCGCACTCAGATCCCGAAGCCGCGCATCAACACTGGCGCACGCGCCGCGCAACATCGCTTCGTATCCCTGGAGCACGCAACCCGCCTGCTGCGCGTTAATGACCCCCGCGTCATAATCGATTTCGCAGCAAAGCCCCTCCGTGCTCAGTCCCGCCCGAAGCAACAGGCAAAACACTTCGCGGCGACCGCGTGAACCCACAAACGATCTCGACTCCGGCGATTCATCATCGTCACCAGCAAACTCAAACCCAAAGCCGCGTCGCCCGACCCACCACGACTTCCGCTCAGTCTCATCACTCGAAACCCCGCTCCAGTCGAAGAACTCCTGCCGCGGCGCCGCTTCTTCGCGCTCGCGTCGCACTTGCCCTGCCAGCGCGCGCCAGTTTTGCTCCGCCTTCATCGCGATGCGGACGGGTAGGTCGCGCGCAAACGCTCCAACGGCCCCACGCAACTCCGCGAATCCGCGTCCATCGAAACCAACCCCAAGCGTCAATTCGGCGGGACGATCACAGAGTCGCCACAGCAGCGTGCGCCACGCAGCCTCTAACAGATCGCGCGGCTCGGCATCACACAAACGCGCCGCATGGTCCAACTCTGCGCGCAGAGCAGCAGAACTCGCGAAGCTCACGCGCGCCGGACGCCACGCAGACGATGAAAATGAAATGCCCGTCGGTGTCTGGGCGCCGCCAAGGAAACCTAACGGCGGTGGCTCACTAACTCCCTCGAGCGCGTGCCGCCAGAACTCTCGTCCATCCCGAGTTTCTTCCGACGCGAATAACTCAAACTGCCATTGCGCATAGTCTGCGTACTGAAGTACGGGTTCCTGTTCCTGGTTGCCTGTTGTACCCGTCGCTGCGTACGCACGAACCCACTGCCGCGCCGTCTCCGCGAGCGCTTCACGATCGACGACGAGAGCAGATGCACTCACGCAGAGCAGATAACGTTCGCGTTCAAACTCGACCACCGTCGCTCGCAACAGTGGCGCCTCAGAAAGGTCGAAACTTCGTTCACCGTCGTTCTCAACCCACGCATCAAACACACGTCGTGCCCTGTCGTCGTCGTCATGATTCGCATCGATCAGATCATCCGCGGTGGTGTATTCCAGCAGCCGATGCGCTACTTCATCAAGAACCACATCGTCGAGCACACACTGCAACGGAGCGGCAAGTGCGGCCAATCGTCGGAACGAAGTACGTAACGATTCGTGCCGCCGCAGCAGTTCAACGAACGTCCGCTCGAGAACCTGCCTCGAAAGCACGCCCGACGGGAGCCATATCGCGCACGTGGATCGAAAGTGCGCCTCACCGTATTCCTCACACAGTCGCCACAGTCGCTCCTGCTGGACCGACACTCGGTAACCTTCGACTACGATCTCTGATTGCATTACTTCGTCCGTGTTACTGCGAGTGCTTTGCGCCTCGTGTCTTTCAGCTTCACGCGCAAACTTTCCGTGTGATCATTCTTCGCCGTGCTTCGCAGTTGCTCGTCGGCAATTACCGCTCCGATTTCATTCAACGACGACTCGGGATTCGCGACGGCGGCTGCAAGGATCAGTTCGTAATTGCGTAACAAACGCTTCACGGTATCCGCGTAGAAGAGGTCGGTGCTGTATTCCAATGTGCCGCCCAAACCCTGCTCGGTCTCCTGCATGTTGAGCACCAGTTCGAACATCGCGGTCCCGTTATCGATCGGAATGCGGCTTAGAGTCAGACCAGGAACGTGCAAACGTTCAAACGTCGTCTGAAGCGAGAACGAGAGTTGAAACAGCGAAGTGTGACTCAGCCGGCGTTTGGGCCGCAGCTCCTCGACGACCTTGTCGAACGGCACGTCCTGGTTCGAATAAGCTTGCAGCGTCACGTCGCGCACGCGGCCGATCAACTCGCGAAATGTGGGGTTGCCGGCAAGACTCGCGCGGATAACGAATGTGTTCGCAAAAAACCCGATCACACCTTCCGTTTCGATCCGGCTGCGTCCTGCGATCGGTGAGCCGACGACGACATCCTCGAGCCGTGTGTAGCGATGCAGCAACGTCATGTAGCCGGCGAGTAACGTCACGTACAGCGTGACGCCTTCGACTCGACTAAGCTCTTTCAATCGTTCGTAAAGCTGCGCGGGAAGAGTCAAGTATTCGCGTGCGC
>DASTOZ010000724.1:0-4424 GCA_035762365.1 Pyrinomonadaceae bacterium
AACGTGCGTTTGCCGCTATCAAATTCGGCGCGCGTGATGCGAACTGTGTCGGCGCTCGGCGGTGGCGGCGGAGCAGCGTTCGTATTGATCGTGAGCGTCGCGCTCCTTGTGACGCCGCCAAACGAACCGCTGATCGTCGCACTCGTCGTCGCGCTAACGGCTGTGGTATTGACGATGAAACTCGCCGAACTTGCACCCGCCGCGATCGTGACGCTCGCGGGTACGGTAGCCACGGCATTGCTACTTGCAAGCGTCACGACGGTCGCAGACGGGGCCGCCGCATTCAACGTGACAGTGCCCTGGACCGAATTTCCGCCGACTACGGAACTCGACGCCAATGTCAGTGCCGACAACGTGAGTGGCGCAGGTGTTGGTGTTCCGGGAGTGACAGTGACAACCAGATCCCGGCGACCGAGTTGATTGTTACGGATCCTGATCCGCACGTTTTGTGTAGTGGTCACGTTTCTCGCCGTCGCGCCAAATCTCACCGACGACGCGCCCGCAGGCATGAATACGCTTGAAGGCACGGGCAGGACCGTTGAATTGCTGCTGGAAAGCGAGAACGAAAAGCCTCCGGAAGGCGCAACTGCGCCGCTAACCAGACTGATTCTGATTTCAGTCGCAGAACCTGAAGCTATGGTCGAGGGCGTGGCGGTGATGTCGCCATAAGCTGGACCAACTACAACCGATCCGGTCGAGTTAACCAATCCAGCGAGACCCGGGTTGGCGCCCGTGATCGGCAACGCGATATCCGGACGACCGTCGCGGTTGAAGTCGCTCGTTACGATCGTTCCGCCACCGACGCTGGAATTTGGCGGCGGCACTGCGAAAAGGACCGGCGCGCCGAACGTGCCATCGCCGTTCCCCCGCAAGATCTCGAACAAGCCCTCCGTTCCGTTTGCAAGCGAAAGTGCCAGATCAAGAAAGCCATCACGATTGAAATCGGCAATTACTTGATACTGAGGCACGCGCAAACGAGGTTCGGTGATGATTCGCGCGGGCTGGAACGTGCCGTCGTTGTTGCCCAGTAGAATGGCCGTGCGGCTGCCGTTGAGTGCGATCGCAACTACGAGGTCTTGAATCGTATCGCCGTTAAGATCGGCAACGTCGATATCGGTGCCGTCGACGCCGATGGTTCCGGTTGTCAGCAGATTGATGGTCGGTTGTTTCAGAAATGATCCGTTGCCGATGCCGAGCAGGATGTAGACCTGTGCTTGATCGCCGGCGATTCCCAAATCCTTGATTCCGTCGTTGTTGAAGTCGCCGACTGCGATGCGCGACATTCCGGTTCCGACGTCGAGATCAAAGGGAGTTTGAAAAGTGCCGTCGCCAAGGCCAAGCATCACCGTGATGCTGCGGGCGGCGACGCAGGGACTCACAAAGCAGGAGAGCGAGTGGGCCAGTACAACGTCGAGCCGTCCGTCGTTATCGAGATCGGTTGCTACGATTGCGGGCGAATCGTCCTGCGCCGCTGTATTGTCGAACATGACTGGAGCGTTGAACGTCCCGTTGCCATTGCCGGTAAGCACAGCAAGACTGAACTCGGAACTGAGGAGCGACACGGCAAGGTCTGCGCGTCCGTCGCCGTTGAAATCTCCGGCTGCGAGGTCTTGTGGTTGAGCGCCGGTCCCGAAATTGACGCGCGGCAGAAACCTCCCGTCCCCAGTTCCTAACATTATTCCGACCTCGCTTACGCCGGTGGCTGCGAGATCCGGAATGCCGTCGCCGTTCAGATCGTCGACGATGTGATTGTTGCCGAGGATCGGATAATCGGTGCGACTGAAAGTTTGGGCCAACGCACTAATTTGAAAAAAACATACCGCGACGCAGATCAGGACGAATCTCATTTGGGCACTCCATCCAACGAGAATAGGTAAAGTATCAATGCTTCGAGATCACTGGCCGACAACTGTGAAGTTTTGCCGTGCGTGTCTTTGATAACTCTTATGTTGCTGGCAGCTAACGCAGGATTGATTTGTCCACCCACAATCAACGGCGCGAGATTGTCACTGCCAAGACGATCGATCAGCGGACGTCCGTTTGGTCCAATTACAAAAGGACTATCAAGACTCACGTAAATTGGCCCCATCCCGTCGCCGGCAAACGCGCCGCTGCGATCGGCTACCGTGATGGGAACTTCAGTGGGAAGATTATTCGGGCCGCGGCGTTGATCGGTTCTGACGGTGCGGAAATTGAACCCTCGTTCGCCGGGTTGAAGTAACGGCGAGTCAGGCGGCAACAACAACTCCCGCAGCGTATGCGCAAATCCGTAGTGCAGCCACCGCGGTGTGCTGTCCCAAAAAGCGCGCAAGTGTTTGGTGTTGCGACTACTGAAATTCTGCGGTGTGCCAACGTCCTGAGGTGGCCCGAAACGCGTGAAGAAGTAGTCATTGCCGGGCCGGAAGAAAGGACCCTCGCCGTCGACGGTCGACTCGCTGATTACTCCCGGCTCGTGAATGTTGTAGTCCTGGAACGTATCGTCAAGGACACCGTTGGTAAACTTGTTGCCGTTGTGATGACAGTCGGCACAGCCGGCGCCACCCTGGGCCACTTTCGTAGAGAAGATCTGTTTTCCACGAGCAATCTTTGCCGCCTGGGCCATGTCCGGAAACTGGGCCAACGGATTCGGGAAGAGCCTGCGCTCGTTCTGCGACCACAGGATCTGCAAATAAGCCATGTCGAAGTAACCGACTTTGAACGCCTTTCCACTCAGATCGGAACGGCCAATTGCGCGCGAGTTTTCTTCGGTCTTTCGTAGCACAAACTCCTCGCGAGCTTTCATACGGTCAACCTGGTTTGCCTGTGGGAAAAGCGGCGTTGGCGCGCGCTCGCCCAACAGCACTTCACCGTTGCACGCCGAGGCGTAGGCCATGAAGTCGTTGTTTAGGCCTTCATACCATTCGGGCCAGTTGTCTGAGATGTCTTTGTTTTGAGGACAGACCTTAACGCCGCCCACAGCATTCGCTGCAACGTTCCATTGGCAACCGTCATGACGTCCATCCCAATGACAAAAGCCGCACGACTTATGACCATCGTCGGAATAAGCAGATGAAAAGAACCAGCGCAGCCCTTTCTCTTCGTCCGTCGCAAACAAGCCCTGACCATTGCCGCCTTTTTCGGGATCGGGCGTTGAGGGTGTGACACCAACGGGTAAGAATCCCTGGCGCGCCAGATTTCCATTCGCATCGACGCCAAGAAACGACACGTCTTCAGTTTGAAGATTAGCTACGTAGATCGTCCGTCCATCCGGAGAAGCTTCGACGCCTTGTGGTGTGATTCCGCCCGTAAACTCGACATCGAGCGGCGTGAGCACCTGCGAAGGATCGTTGGTCGTCGGATTGATGCGAAACACCTGCACCGTCTCCGTATTCGCCATCGTCACAAAGAGCAGGTTTCCTTTTATGGACATCTGCTCGGGACCGCTGCCCTTGATTATCTTTTGCGCGTCGGCGTGATCGTGCAGATCGACGAATTGTCCGGGTGTGACGAGTTGCGATATGTCTCGTCCCTCGTCGACGTACCTGAAGACAAACAGATTTGTAGTAGTGTCGAAGACGTTCAGCTCGCTGCCCAGATCGTCGAAGGTCGTGGCTTTCGTGGCGTCAGACATAACTGGCAGATAACCGAGTGGTTCTCCGTTGTTACGAATCGCGACTCCATTGGCGTTCTTGGTAGGTACTCCGTGACCTGACTCGGGCTCGTTAAGACGAGTGTTGGTTTCCTGACCAGACACGATTCCCCAGCGACCTGCGATCTTTACGTCGGTTGAGAGTCCTCCGACGGGCAACACCTTTATGAGCGTGTTTGCATCGGCGTCGACATTGATCGCGGCGACGGAATGGCCCAGCGTATTGGCTACATAAAGAGTTTTGCCGTCAGCACTGAGATCGAGGTCGCGAGGATTCGTGCGTTCGAGATCGGTTATACCGGTCGCGACTTCGGCGATCGGAGTAAAGAACGGACCAGCATCGACACGAAATACGCGGACTGCATCCTTGAATCGATCCGTCACGTAAAGCCGGGTACCGTTGGCATTGAACAATGCCTTCTCGCCATAGAAACCGGTTTCAAACGTGCCGATTACTGAATCAGTTGTGGTGTCGATCACGCTGCCGAAGTTTGCATACTGATTGAGGACAACCGCGTATTGGACCGGATAGATACTCGTATTCAACGGGGCAACGCGAACTCCAATTGGTCGAAGTCCTCGAGTGACTCCACCAGGTCTAAGATCAATCCATCGCGTCACGCGTCTGCTCGAAGTATCGACGACGGCAACGCGCCAGTCCGGATATCCCTCCCTTCCGGGCAGAGTTACGTATAGTTTTCGGCCATCGCTTGTAAGCGCCATCGAGCGTGGCTGACTACGGAACGGTTGCTTAATGTTTGGCCATACCTGACTGCCGCTCTTCACGACAGGATTG
>DASTOZ010000725.1:0-11555 GCA_035762365.1 Pyrinomonadaceae bacterium
AGCGATCCCGGGCCAGCTTCCGTTTTGGATGAACTTCACGATCGATCTGCGCGTGCTCGCGTTCACGCTCGGCATCACGCTGCTCACTGGATTGCTCTTCGGGGCTGTGCCTGCGCTCCAGACCTCGCGTGTCGATCTCAACGACACACTCAAGGAAGGCGGCCGCGGCGCGATTGGTTTCCGAGGACGATCGCGCAGTTTGCTTGTTGTGACCGAGATCGCTTTGTCGCTGGTGTTGCTGGTCGGCGCCGGTTTGATGATCCAAAGCTTTCTGCGTTTGCGACAAGTCAACATCGGACTCGACGCGAAGAACGTTTTCACTGCAACCGTGGCACTGCCACGAGCGAAATACACCGAAGATGAGCAACGAATCACGTTCTTCAAACAGTTGCTGGAACAGGTGCGGACTATTCCCGGCGTAGAAGCGGCGGGTGCGACCAGCACGCTGCCGTTGAGTGGCAATAACTGGGGCCGAAGTTTGACTATCGAGGGGTATCCCGTGATGTCAGTCGGACAGGCGCCGATAATCCAACATACATTGGCCACGCCCGGTTACTTTCAGACTCTCGGAATAACATTGATCGCCGGTCGAGACTTCACCGACGCCGACACGGCGGGCAGTCCCAAGGTTACGATCGTCGACGAACGGCTCGCGCGACACTACTGGCCCAACGACAGCCCGGTCGGCAAACGCATCCGGTTTGGCCCACCCGAAGACAACGAACCTTGGCACACGATCGTCGGCGTTGTCAGAACGGTGCGGCATCAACGAATGCAGGAAGACACGCGCGAGAGCGTTTACCTGCCTTACCGCCAGATTCCGATCAATGAATTGACACTGGTGGCGCGAACGACTGCGGACCCGCATGAATTGACCGCCGCGGTCAGGCGCGCAGTCGCACAAATCGATCGCGATCAACCCGTCAGCCAGATCGCGACGATGGAAGAGGTCGTTGCCGAATCGATCTGGCAACCGCGCCTGTACGCGACGTTGTTTGCGGTGTTTGCCGGTGGCGCGCTGATCCTGGCGTTGATCGGTATCTACGGCGTGATGGCGTTTCTCGTGCAGACGCGCACGCACGAGATCGGCGTCCGCATGGCGCTGGGCGCAACGGCGCGCGACGTTTTCAAGTTGATCGTCGGTCGCGGAATGAAGTTGACCGTGTTCGGCGTGATCATCGGCGTCGCGGGCGCCATAGGTTTGACGCGGTTGATGCACAGTCTTCTCTTCAACACGAGCGCGACCGATCCCTTCACGTTCATCGGCATTTCAATACTGTTGTCCCTCGCTGCTTTCTTCGCCTGTTATATTCCTGCCCGGCGTGCCGCCAAAGTAGATACGCTCATCGCCTTGCGCTACGAGTCGCGCGATTGGTTGATTGTTCATTTCAGGACGTCAGCCAGGTAGGAAGTGAGATTTCCACCAACTCTCGCTGGCGGGGATTTATTAACCACAGAGAACGCCGAGATCTGCCGAGGCTCGCCGAGAAGATTGCCGGCCAGGATCGCTTTTTGTGCAATGCCTTGTCAGTTAGCGTGTGGAATTAGTCTGCAACAGTTTCATTCCCTCGACGAGCGGTGGGAAACCGACGAGCTCTTCTTTCTTCACACTCCACGTCGTAAACAAGTGGCCCAGCATCTTTGGACCAGCGTGTGCGCGGTTGTGGTTGATGAAGGCCTTCGTGGCGTCGACATCCTTCCAGCCTGAAGGCAAAACGCGAAAGCCTTTCTCGATAAACATCGCGACCGAGGGATAGCTGTCTCTCGTTTCGTAATGCCAGTCGCAGATGATGATGTCCTTCGGGACCAGATCGATGGCGGTCGCAGTGCCGTTCTTTGCTGCTTCCCACTCGCCGTAATCGTGCTTCGCCGCGTCGATCAGTCGATCACCCCACATCAACATCTCGACACGACGCTTGCGCACGAGATGAGCGTGAAGCTCGTTGACTGCCTTGGCGAAGAGTTTTCCCGGATCCTGGCCTTTCGTCGACGGCGACTTGTCTGAACCGAGCAGGAAGACTTCATCCATGCCGACGTGAATCGCGTCGGCACGGAATGCATCGATGATCTCGTCCATCAGTTCGAAGACGATGCGCAAGACTTCCGGATTCATCACGTCCCACTCGCGGCAATAGATCCCTTCATTGTTGGGAAAAGCGCCAGGTGTGAGATCGAATTGCGGATACACGGTCAGCAGCGGGAAAGTCTCAGCTTTCCACGACTGATGGCCCAACGACTGAAACTGCGGGATCAGACGAATGCCTCGTTTCTTGCACGAGTCCGCGAACCGTCGTGCTCCATCGCGCGTGATCGGAGTCGTGCCGTGGCGCAGTTCGGGATGCGACTTGAACGCAAAGTTGTAATCAACTTCGAGAATGATGACGTTGATTCCCTGCTTCGCGAGCGGTGCGAGGTTCTGTGCGAGCGCTTCGAGGTCCGCATCGGTGTTGTAGTTGAGCAGGTGCACCGCGCGCCACGGTTTCGCCGGTCTTGATTTGCCGGCGGCAACAAACGGCACGAGTAGCAGGATCAATGCAGCCACGCATTGCTGGACCATATTGGTTTTCATCTGTGATTTGTTTACTGCTTCTCTAGTTTCTTCAGATTCTCGATCGCGCCCGTATTCTTTGGGTTTATTTGAGCGGCTTCTTGTAATTCTTGATCGCCAACTCGCGCTCGTTCATGCACGCTTCGGCGAGGACTTCGTTCCCGGGGCTGTTTCTCATCGTAAGATGCGTCCGTTCGTAAATGTTTGAGTCAACGCAGCAGGTCAAGAAGATCGTTGTGACCGCCATGTTCGGCCCAGCCGGCGGCGGTCGAGCCGACTTTCGTGTCCTTTATATTACGATCGGCGCCGTGGGCCAGGAGATACTCGACCATCGCACGGTGTCCGTTCAGCGCTGCGTAGTGCAGACCCGTCCCTGCGAAATCGAACCCGCCGGGAATGACGTTGATCTCCGCGCCTTTGTCCAACAGCAATTGCGCGGCGTCGATGTGGCCGTGCATGCACGCAAAGACGAAGGCGTTGTTGACGATGCCCTGCTGGTCCGACGGCCACGATTTGGCACGAAACGGCCAGTCGATTTTGCCAGCCTCCGGTTTTAATGTTCCATCGTCGTTGAAGTAACTCTCGATCAGATCAGTGCGACCAAGTCCGGCCGCCGTGCGCAGGTTCTGCACTTTCGCGCCCCGCTGGAGTAACAGGGAAAGCACGTTTCGCGAGTTCCAATAGAGTGCCTCTTCCAACGGGGTCCAACCGCCTGTGCCGTCAATCGCCACGCCATGCTCCAGCAGCAACTCCGCGCAAGGTCTGTTGTCGATACTTGCGGCCGCACGGAACGGTTCATTCAGTTCTGCGCCCGCATCAATCAGTATCTGCGCCATCTCCACGTTGTGAGGTTTGCCGTTGCCGTCGAGCACGACACACTGAAGCAACGTCGGGTGGCTTCTCTTGGATCGCGCCGTCGCGAGCGACGGATCCGCCGCGATAAGCGCTTTGAATTTGTCCAGATCGCCAGCCTTAACGGCCGCGATCGCGGGCTGAAATCTCTCGTCCATGCTTAGAGATTACACAGAACAAAGCGATGCTGGCTATAATCGACGTCTTATGAAAGACAACGACCCTCTCGCCACGTCGGGGCTGCCAGCATTCAATCGCAATGAGTCTCCGACAGGGGGTGCGCCGAAAGAGTCGAATTACTTGATCCTCGTGGTCGACGACTCTGCCGATAATCTCGCCGTCATCAGTTTATTTCTGCAACATCAGGGCTACAGGGTGGTGACCGCTAACAACGGTGAAGACGCTGTGAACATCGCCACGCAGATGCTCCCGAATGTGATTCTGATGGATATTAACTTGCCGACGTTGGATGGCCTGGGCGCGACGCGGCGGATTCGCGAAATCGAGGGTTTGCGCGACACGCCGGTGATTGCGATCACAGCGTTCGGCACCGAGGGGTTTCAGCGCGCCGCTTATGACGTCGGCGTGTCGGGTTACCTGACCAAGCCGCTCGACCTCGATCGCATGCATCAACTGATCGCCCGCCTTTTGTCGCCAAACGCATCGGGCAACTTGAGCGGGCAGCTTTAATTTTTCCACTCAGAGCTCAACTATGTCCTTTTCACGTAGACAGTTTTTGACTGCCGCCTCCGGGTTTGCTGTTTCGCACGCGTTGCTGCCTCGCGTTTCGTTGGGCCAGGAGAAGAAGTCGACGCGTGTGGTGCTGCTTGGAACGAAGGGTGGACCACGAGTCGGCGAAGCTGGTCGCAGTAATCCGGCGACGCTGATCATGATCAACGATGTGCCGTATCTGGTCGATTGCGGGTATGGAACGTCGAAACAGCTGATCGCCGCAGGTGTGGCGCTAAACAGCTTGCGCTACGTCTTTATCACGCACCACCATTCGGATCACAATCTCGATTTCGGTCCGTTGTTGTACAACGCGTGGATTACGGGTCAGCCTACGCGAGTTGACGCGTATGGGCCAACGGGCATGAACGAACTGGCGCGCGACTTTTTCAAGTATCAGAAGTTTGATATCGGCGTGCGGATCGTAGATGAGGGGCGTACGAATCCGCAGAATTTGATAACCGCTCACGAGGTGAGTAAACCGGGTGTCGTGATGACGAATGACGACGTGAAAGTCAGTGCGTGTCTCGTGCGTCATCCGCCGATCAAAGAAGCCTATGCCTACCGTTTTGATGCGAAGGATCGATCGGTGGTGATTTCCGGCGACACAGCGTACGCGCCGGAGCTGGCGGAGTTCGCGAAAGCCGCCGACGTGTTGGTGCACGAAGTCATGTATCTGCCGGGCATCGAAGCGCTCCTGCAGCGTCTGCCAAATGCCAGGCGCCTGCGCGAACACCTGATGGCGGCGCACACCCTCCCGGAAGACGTCGGCAAAATCGCCGCCCAAGCCAAAGTAAAAACCGTCGTCTTGTCTCACTTCGTCCCCGGCGACGACGCCTCAATCACCGACGCTCAATGGTCCGAAGGCGTTCGGAAGCATTTCAGCGGGCGTGTTGTGGTCGGAAGAGACTTGATGGAGATTTAAAATTGGAGATCACAAGTTGTGATCTCCAAATTTGGAACTCCGTCGCGTCAAGGACAAACATGAAATCCCTCGGAAATCGATCCATCTTGCGACGGACTGCTTGCTTCAGCGCTTTTGTTTGCACGCCATAAAGCGCCGCAAGATCACGACCCAGCATCACTTTTGCGCCGCGAATTAGGTAGATCGCACGTTCGATTCTCTCAACAGGGATGAGGCCTGATTGGATCATGAGGTTAATCGGGCGCGCATCATAGCCCAGGCTGTCGATTGCCTGCGCTTTCCCGGATTGGCGAAAACTTAAGGCGCCAATTTGGCGCCTCCATTGTGTCGAACGACTTCCAGCGTAGCGTCCGCTCCGGTATGATTTCGCCGCCAACCCATCAGCTCCACAGGAGGATCAGTCATGTTTAGCAGACGTTTTGTAGTCCCGTCGGTTTTGTTGCTTGTGTTGATGTCAGCCGCAGTCGGTGCGAGTGCGCAGACTGCGAAGGCGCCGCTGACGCATGAGTCGATGTGGATGATGAAGCGCGTGGGGGCGCCGGTGCCGAGTCCCGATGGGAAGTGGGTGGTGTTCTCGCTCGTCGAGCCTGCGTATGACGAGAAGGATCAGGTGGCGGATCTGTGGATCGTGGCGACCGATGGGAATGGCAAGCCACGGCGGTTGACGTTTAGTAAAGGCGGCGAGAGCGGCGTTGTGTGGAGTCCTGATAGTCGCCAGATCGCCTTCGCAGCACGACGCGAAGGCGATGAGGTGAGCCAGATTTATATATTGGACGTGGCAAACGGCGGCGAAGCCATGCGCGTCACTTCCCTTTCGACCGGAGCACGCTCGCCGCAATGGCGACCCGACGGCAAGGCCATCTCCTTCGTCAGCACCGTCTTTCCCGGCGCAGCAGACGATGACGCTAATAAGAAGATCGCCGCCGAACGCAAAGCACAAAAGTACCGCGCGCGGGTTTACGACAGGTTTCCCATTCGCAACTGGGACAAGTGGCTTGAAGACACGCAGGTCCACCTCTTCATTCAGGACGCACAACCCGGCGCGAAAGCGAAAGATCTACTCGCCGGAACAAAACTCGTGAATGAACGCGGTTTCGCCGGACGCCCCACCGACTCCGCCGACGAACTCGACGCCGCCTGGACACCG
Source organism: Pyrinomonadaceae bacterium (assembly GCA_035762365.1). Classification (GTDB taxonomy): domain Bacteria; phylum Acidobacteriota; class Blastocatellia; order Pyrinomonadales; family Pyrinomonadaceae; genus PSRF01. The sequence goes on from DASTOZ010000725.1 coordinate 6,202, forward strand.
GAAGGCGATGCCATCGTTTTCGTCGCGAGCACCAACCGCGACGTCGCCGCGTATGCTCGACCAAACACTTCACTCTTCAAAGTATCGACCAGCGGCGGCGAACCAACGAGACTCACAACAAGCGCCGACGCCTTTGGGCGGCCGACCTTCCGACCCGACGGCAAAGCGCTTTACGCCTCGCTTGAAGTCGAAACAGACAACAAAACTTACCATCTCGAGCGACTCGTGAAACTGAGTTGGCCCAACCCCGGCCAACCGACGACGCTCACCGCAAAGTTCGATCGCTCAGTCGGCAGCTTCGCATTCACGCCCGACAGCCGATCGATCTACCTGACTGCCGAAGAAGCCGGAAACGAGAAAGTCTTCACGATGCCCGCCGACGGCGGCGACGTCACACTCGCGATAGACATGACAAAGGGCGTCTACACCAACCTGCGCATCCCCGCGAAAGCATCGTCGACGATCCTGATTGCAAGCTGGGAAAGCGCGATCAATCCGCCCGAAATATTCCGACTCGACCTGGCTTCGAAAACTCAAAAACCTCTCACTTCGTTCAATGCCGATCAGGTCGCGAAGATCGACTGGCAGCCGTTGCGTCACTTCTGGTTCACAAGCAAGGCCGGCAAACGCATTCACAACATGATCGCGTTGCCCCCCAACTTCGACGAACGAAAGAAATACCCGCTGCTCGTGCTGTTGCACGGTGGTCCACACGGCATGTGGCGCGACAACTGGGGACTGCGTTGGAACTACTTCCTGCTCGCTCGCCCGGGTTACGTGGTGTTGCTGACAAACTACTCCGGTTCGACCGGCTTCGGCGAAGCATTCGCGCAAAGCATTCAGGGCGATCCGTTCAAAGGCCCCGGCAACGAGATCAACGAAGGCGCGGACGAAGCGATCCGCCTCAATTCGTTCATCGACGGATCGCGCCAGGCAGCGGCGGGCGCGAGCTACGGCGGACATCTCGCAAACTGGATGCAAGCAACCACCACACGCTACAAGGCCCTGATCAGTCACGCCGGATTGATCAATCTCGAATCGCAGTGGGGCACGAGCGACACGATCTATTCGCGCGAAGTGAACAACGGTGGGCCAGTGTGGGAACAAGGTCCGGTCTGGCGCGAGCAAAACCCGATCAGGTTCGCGGCAAACTTCCGCACGCCGATCCTGCTTTCAGTCGGCGAGAACGACTTCCGCGTGCCGCTGAATCAAACGCTGGAAAACTGGAGTGTGCTGCAGAGGCTGAAGATTCCAAGCCGCCTCATCGTTTGGCCCGACGAAAACCACTGGATCCTGAAAGGCGAGAACAGCCGTTACTTCTACCAGGAAGTCCATGCGTGGCTGAAGAAATATCTCGACGAGCCGACGAACACGATGTCAGGCCAGCGCTGACAAGGCGTAATACTCGAGCGTTCGGTAGGTGATGACGCGCGTCTCGAACCCGCTCTCGTTCGTCCTGAAGACCTCGAGTCGCTTGATCCAGTTTCCCTGCGCGTCGAAGTCGTAGAAGTACGACGTGGTGCTGTAAAGATCGCCTTTCAAACTGATCGTCGCCGCTTCGATCTCGACGCCTTCGTCGCTGTATCTGTACCTGATTGGTCCGGCGATCGTGCGGCCCTGCTGATCGAAGCATGACGTTTCGAGCACGTTCCCGTGCTCGTCATAGATCGTGATGTGCTTCTCTTCCAACGATCCGTCGTGGTCGTACTCGTAGAGCAGTTCCTGGGCCAACTCTCCCGTCCGTCGATAGCGAAAAACATATTTTCGATTGAGCGTACCGTCTTCGTAGCACCACGTCTCCTCGATCTTCTTGCCCGCCTGGTTGTAGAGCGGCCGGCACCTCTGCCTGATGATCAAGCCGTCGGCTTGTGTCGACACACACTCGAGGAGTTTGCCTGTTTCGTCATACTCACAGACGAGGGAATAAAGCAGTCCTCCGCGCGGGTTCTTGAAGAGCCGCTCCTTCTGGTTGCCGCGAGCGTCGTACTTCATGGAACCGATCTGCGAGACGCCGCCGTGAAGGTTGTAAATGATCTCCTTTACGACGTACCCGTCCTCATTGAAGGCGATCGTAGTAAGAGGACGGCGGTCTTCCTCCACCCACTGTCGTGCTTTGTGCGACAGGTCGGCCACCTCGCAATGCGCATAGAGAACGCGGCCGCGCAAGTGGTGCCCGCTCCAGCCATCTCCGTTAGTCATAAGCCATCCCCTCGCTTAGAAGACAAAGCTGCCAGCAAGCTGCGAACAACTTAATTCCGCACAAAATTTGAACGATTTGTCGGGGTGTACTGAGTGGGAGTGGGCGCAGTTTAGATTTGTTAAAAGAGGGCTGTCAATGAAAATGTTCCTTGTAAATACATTGCGGTCGATTGGTCTTACCGCATCGATCACATCATACGAATTGGTAATAAATTATCCTTGACACCCTTCAATTCCCTGAGGCAAGATACGCCGCCTGCGAAACGAAAACATCGGTGAGAGGAGACCCACGTCTTGTTGGTCTTACCACCTAACTCAACTGAGCTGGCAACGTCCCCACTGACGGAGAATAAAGATATGTTTATCAGCAACCCGAACAGGCGGGTTTTTTTGGCTGGTCTACTCCTGGTTTTCGCCGCCTTCACGGCAACCGCTCAGGAGTTTAGAGGATCGCTCGCCGGGAAGATCCTGGATCCAAACGGCGCCGTCGTTCCCGGCAGCAAAGTGGACATCAAGAATATCGAAACGGGAATCGTCTCGAGCGCCACCACCGGCGACGATGGAGCGTACAGCTTTGCGCTGCTGGCGCCCGGCAAGTACCAGCTCACGGTGACGAAGGAAAACTTCAACACCGCGGTGCGCGATGGCATCGAGGTTCGGGTCGCCGATCGTTTGACGCTCGACGTGCAACTGGAAATCGGCGTGACCGCGATGGTCACGACCGTCGCCTCGGCGCTGACGCTCGACACGGGCACGGTCAACACCGGCACCGTCGTCAGCGGCAAACAGATCAGCGAATTGCCGCTCACCGAAGGCACGGCCTATCAGTTAGCGACGTTGGCGCCCGGTATTGCTTACACGGGCAATCCTCTCTTTACCGGGCCAACGTCCAACGGCAACCTCGCTGCATTTCGTTCCAACGGCGCAACCGGCGCGAACCAGATCACGCTCGACGGTTCTCCAAACTATGCGTTTGACGGCGGCGTCGGTTTTTCACCACCGTCCGACACCGTGCAGGAGTTCAAGGTCCAAACCAACGCGTTCGACGCACAGCAAGGTTACTCGGCGGGCGCAACGGTCAACGTCGCCGTGAAAAGCGGCAGCAACGACTTCCACGGATCCGGTTGGTACTTCAATCGTGACCGCAGCCGTACGGCAAACAACTTCTTCGGCAATCGCAGCAACCAGCCTCGGCCCATTCGAACGTATCACCGCTTCGGCGGCATGCTCAGTGGTCCGATCCTGAAGGACCGCACGTTCTTCCTCGTTTCGTACGAACGGCTCAAGGACAACGTCGCGGAACCGCAGATCTTCACGGTGCCGACCGAGGCGATGCGTCGCGGCGACTTTTCCGCGCTCATCGTCAACCGCGCGAACATCGCGAACTCCGCCAACACGGTGATCTTCAACCCGTTCTCGGGTACGCAAAGCGGCAGCAACGTCGTGCGCACTTCGTTTGGTTGTCCAACCTCGGGCGCCGTGCCGGCGAACTCGCAGTGCAACATCATTCCGAGCAACCTGATCAATCCCGTCGCCGCCAACCTGATCAAGTTTTACCCGTTGCCGAACATCGAAGGCGTTGGCGGCAACGCGAGCCAGATCGACAACTCCATCAACTACTCGGTCCAATCGCTGTATCACGGGTTCTTCTTCCAGGACGATTGGCGCGTTTCAAAGAACCTGACGCTGAACATCGGTCTGCGCTACGACCTCGAGCAAGGTCTGACGGAACGTTACAACCGCATCCTGCGCGGCTTCGATCTCGGCACGCCGAGTCCGATCGACGCGCAGGTCCGCGCTGCATACACCACTGCGTTCAATCAGAACCCCGCAAACTTCGTGAAGCCGCCAAGCGAGTTTCGCGTGCTCGGCGGTTACACGTTTGCCGACGAGAACAACCGGAACGTTTGGGAGGCCGATCGCAGTAACTTTCAACCGCGCGTCGGTCTTTCTTATTCGTTGAATGACAAGACGGTGGTGCGTGCCGGCTTTGGCATGTTCATGGCGCCGTTCATGATCGAGACGCCGCAACAGGTCGGCTTCGCAGGCACGACGCCGTTCGTGCCCTCGGCGAACAACGGCCTGACGTTTATCGCGAACCTGACGAATCCGTTCCCGCAGGGGCTGAGCGGCATTCAACCATCATTCGGATCGAGTCTTGGTCTGCTGACGGTCAGGGCGGCAAGTTCGCGGGCATCGGTCTCAATCCCGGACCGACTGGAAGCCCAAATGCGGCGTTTGGCATCGTGACGACGCAGCGCAACAATCCACGTGATATTCAATTTGGAGCGAAGTTTACTTTCTAGGTCCCGTGATTCTCTTTCGCAGGCTCGCACTGCTGGCCGTCGTCCACGGACTTTTGTTTGTGGCGGTGGACGGCCAGACTTCAAAGCGCGACCTCGTGGTCGCCGCCGACGGATCGGGCGATTTCAAAACGGTCCAGCAGGCGGTGGACCACGTTCCCGAAAACAATAGCCGGCCCATCGTGATCCGGATCAAACCGGGCGTGTACCAGGAGCAAGTGCGTGTCAGCAGCGGCAAGCGCTTCGTAACGTTTCGAGGCGAGGACGCGAAGAAGACCGTCATCACGCATCGACTCAGCGCACAACAAGCGGGAAATACTCGACTCGCGTTCGCGGTTTACGTTAACGCCGACGACTTTCGCGCAGAGAACGTGACCTTTGAAAATTCTTACGGCACGGGTTCGCAAGCGGTCGCGTTGTTTGTCGACGCGGAGCGGGCGACGTTTGAGCATTGTCGGTTTCTTGCCTGGCAAGACACGTTGTTCGTGAATGGGAGTCGTCATCTATTTAAGGACTGCTACATCGAAGGCCACGTCGATTTCATTTTCGGCACCGCCTCGGCCGTCTTTGAGGACTGCACGATTCACAGCAAAGGCGCAGGCTATGTGACCGCGCACTATCGCACCAGCAACGAAGAGAACACGGGATTTGTGTTTGTTCGTTGCCGTTTGACGGGAGAGAACACGGGCGCCGGAGTTTATCTCGGCAGGCCGTGGCGACCTTACGCGCGCGTCGTGTTTATCGATTCGTGGCTGGGACCGCACATCAAGCCTGAAGGTTGGGACAACTGGAGAGATCCGGCGCGGGAGAAGACTGCATGGTTCGGTGAGTACAGGTCGAAAGGTCCGGGCG
>DASTOZ010000726.1:0-6904 GCA_035762365.1 Pyrinomonadaceae bacterium
TCTCGAAGGCTTCGGCCACGACGTGGTCGCAGCCTCGGAACGCGACAAAGCGCTCAATCGCAACGACCTCGACTCGTTCGATCTGATCATCAGCGACCTTGCCGAAGCCGAGGTAAACGGAGAACCGTTTAGCGATATCAAGGCATTCAAAATGGGTGCGGCGAACTACCTCCGCTCCCCCTACAACCGCGACGAGTTGCGCGAAATCGTTGAAAAGACGCTCGCCTACAAACTGCGCTACACAGACAATCCAAAACTTCCTTCCCATGTTCACGAAAAGATCGAATTTGAGCTTCCGAGCGACCTGGCGTTGATGAATGGCGTGCTCGAGTATTTGCAGGAACGCGTGGCAAGGCTCGGTTTGATCAAAGTCGAGCGTTCCAATCTCTTCGTCGCGCTTGATGAAGCATTCGTGAACGCCGTCAAACACGGCAACAAGAGCGATCCGACAAAACTGGTTCGTATCACCGCGGAGTTAACACCCAAAGAAGCGTGCTTCACCGTCGAAGACGAAGGCGAAGGCTTCGACATCCGCGAGATCCCCGACCCGTGCGACCCGGCGAACCTGTTCCGCACCTCAGGCCGCGGGGTGCTGCTCATCTACAACATCATGGACGAAGTTGAGTACAATGCGCAGGGTAATCGCGTAAAGATGGTGAAGCGACCGGAACCTCCGATCGACGCTCAACTAGTTGAACCAGTCCCTGACGACAAACACGCCTGAAGTCTCCCGCACCCGCGAACGTGGCGCAGCATCCTTCTGGAGCACTTGGCGGTGGTGGTTGCCACCGGCGATCGTCGCGCTTGTTCTCGTCCTTTACTTCCTCGATCCATTCATAGGCGACTGGGACGGCCTCGATTACACGATACTGTCGCTGACCGGTTATCCGTCGTCGATGGCGCTCGGGCGAAATCTCTTCATCTCGAGCAATCATTTACTTTTTGTCGTCGCGCGCAGTCTTTTCCAGTTACAACCTGAGAACGCTTACCTGCTGTTCAAGTATGCGGTCGTGGCGCAGGCGCCGCTGGCGATCGTCGCGGTGTGGGTGCTGGCGCGAGATTTGAGCGGTTCGCTTTTCAGCGCGACGATGGCGGCGCTGCTCGTCGTCTTCTCGCCGGTGTTTGTGCTTTACGGCGGGCAGGTGATGACTGACGTTCCGTCGGTGCTCGTGTTGACGCTGGCGTTGATCGTGCACATCCGTGGCGTGCAGCAAAAGAAACTGTGGATGATTTTGGTTGGCGCGGCGTTGATGGGGCTGGGTGTGAACTTGCGGGAGACAGTCGGGTTTTATGCGCCGTGGTTGGTGCTTGCGCCGTACGTATTCGGATGGAAGTTTGGGAAACGAGAACGGGTCTACGTCGCCGCGTCGTGCGCGGTGTTTGCGTTGCTGGCGTTTGGGTGGTTTGGTTACTGGTTCATCACGGATCCGCAGTATCGCGCGCTGTGGCATGGCTGGCGCGACTCGATGCGCGATGAGTCGGCACGGCATCCGATCGAGCTCGCGAATCTGCGTCCGTATTTCTTGTACTTTTTCATCAGTGCACCGGTGTTGTTTTTGACGCTGCCCTTTGCGCCGCTGAATGAGTGGCGAAAGCATCGTTTGTCGCCGATGCTGGCATTGTGGTTGGTGGCGTTGTTTGCAAACCTCGTCTTGTTTTTCAACTACAGCACGACGATCAACTGGCGTTATTTCCTGACCGGAATGCCGGGGCTCGTTCCGCTCGGCGCTGTGTGGCTGATTGGCTTTGGTGAGAGGAAGCTTGGGAGTAAACAACGTGCGCTGATGGCGGTGTCGGCGGTGATACTGCTGTTGGCTGGGATCTTCTTCATCGCCGTGCGGCCGATCAGCTTCGAGTTTATTCAACGGCGCGCGATGAGTCGGGATTACGTGCACCGGCTTCAGTCAGTGCCGCACGACGCGATCATGATCTCTGGCGCGCAGACGGTTGCCGTCCACTATTGGGCGGCGATTGGCGAGGGTAGTTGGCAGACGATCGGGACGGGTGGCGGTTGGCCGGGCGACAAGCTGTTTGCGACAGTTGAGAATTATCTGGCGCGGGGACAGCATGTTTTTATCGACTCGGATCCGCGGTGGTGGTTGCCGTGCAGTTGGCAACGCGACGAGATTCCGATGATCGTCGAGCTCGAGGACCATTTCAGTTTTCGTCATGTTGCAGACACGATTTACGAGGTGCGTCCGCTGAACGATCCGTCGGCGAGCGACAAACCGAACCTGAAGCGACTATTGCCGGAGAACCGCCCCGAAGACACGAAGAAGTGTCCACCCGGAAGGCGCTAACAGACCAGCGATAATACGGATGCCGTACGAAATTTTTCTTGCCTTTCGTTATCTTCGCTCGCGACAGAAGCGGCGACTCGTGCGAGTCACGGCGGTGGCCGCGATGCTCGGGATCACGATGGGTGTGGCGGCGCTGATCGTAACCTTTGCCTTGTCGAATGGTTTTCGCGATGAGATGAAGGAGAAGATTCTTCAGGGCACGTCGCATCTCAGCGTGATGCGCACTGATGGTCTGCCAATCACCGACTACGCGAATCTCGCCGCTCGTCTGCAACAGATCGACGGGGTCGAGAGCGCATCGGCGACGACTTACGACGGCGGTCTCGCACGCGGATCGAAAGGCTCCGCGTACGCAGTGATCCGCGGTATCGAAGGCAAAGCTGGTCCAACAGCACAAGCGCGCGGCTGGCTAACCGAAGGTTCATTCGATCCGCTGTTCGATCACTCGCCGGCGAACGAAGCACGCACGCTATCCGCGGTCGTGGGTTCGGAACTCGCGAGCCGCATCGGGATCTCCGTCGGCGACGTGTTCCAGATCATTCCCGCGAACGAAGCAGGTAGCGAAACGATGCGACGCTTGCGCGTTGCCGGCATCTTCCGGTCGGGTTTGTTCGAGTACGACTCGACCTGGATCTACGTCGACTTCGATCTCGCTTCGACCTTCGCCGGGGGCGATCACACAGCGTCCGTTATGAGCGTTCAGGTACACGATCCGAACCTCGTCAAAGACGTAGCGGCGCGCGCACAGGCGACATTGGGCCAGGAGTACACGACGGTCGACTGGCAGCAAGCAAACCAACCGCTCTTTTCCGCGCTCGCCCTCGAACGCCGGATGGGGCTGTTCATCATTGGTCTAATTATCGCAGTCGCCGCACTCAACATCACGACGATGCTGATCCTGGTCGTCGTCGAGCGACGACGAGACATCGCCGTGTTGAGCACGCTGGGCGCGACGCGCATGGGCGTGATGTTGCTGTTCGTCATCGAAGGCGCCGTTGTAGGAGCGATAGGTGCAGTAGCGGGAGTGGTGTTGGGCCTCTTCGCCTGTTTGCTCGGAAACTATTTCAAGCTCGTGAGTCTGCCTGCGGACGTTTACTCGATCAGCAACGTGCCACTCAATGCCACATTCAGCGAGACGCTGATCGCGGCGTTCGTCGCGTTCGTGTTGAGTGTGTTGGCGACGATCTATCCAGCTCGCGCAGCCGCCCGGTTGCGTCCGGTCGAGGCGCTGCGTGATGGATGATTTCGGACTGGACGTCGTCGATGTGCGAAAGAGTTTTACCGCGCCGAACGGGGACCGGATCGAGGTCCTGCGAAGCGTTTCGTTTTCCGCGAAGCATGGGCAGGTGATCGCGATCACTGGACCATCCGGCTCGGGAAAGTCGACGCTGCTTCATTTGCTCGGCGGGCTCGAGAACGCCGACCACGGCGCCATCAGCTTCGACGGGAACGACATCACGAACCTGAACCCGCGCAAGTTAGCCGCCCTGCGACGCCAGCAGATCGGGTTCGTATTCCAGTTTCACAACCTCCTGCCCGATCTGACCGCGATCGAAAACGTCGCCCTGCCGCTGCTGATCGCTCGCGAGAAGCGCGATTACGCCTACAGCCGCGCCGCGAACCTCCTCGAAGACGCGCATCTGACGGGGCGCGAAGACCACCCGATTTCGCACCTTTCAGGCGGCGAACAGCAACGCGTCGCCCTGGCCCGTGCGCTGGTTACGCATCCGCGGCTGCTGTTGGCTGACGAACCAACCGGCAACGTTGACGCTGCAATTGCTGAGGAATTAGGCAAAGCGCTCATTACTTACGTCCGCAACAACGGCGCGGTGGCGGTTATGGCCACGCACAGCGCGAGTCTCGCGAGTCTTTGCGACGGCATTTTTGTTTTGCAGGATGGGCGCGTGAGTCCGGTGGCGGATTCGTGAAAAACCGGCGATGTTAACTGTTTAATCCGAAAGAACAACACAAAGCTTCGTGCCCTTCATTCAATAGGTTATAATGCCCGCCAAGTTGCCGGGCAGCAGTTTTGCCCGGCTTGGTAATCATAAAGACTTTTACGTAATCAAGATGTTCGAACGTTACACAGAAAAGGCGCGCCGTGTGATCTTCTTCGCACGCTACGAAGCCTCGCAGTTTGGAGCCCCGGCGATCGAACCCGAACATTTGTTGCTGGGTCTGATGCGCGAGGATAAAACACTCACCGGACGCTTTTTCCCGCGCGCCCAGGTCTCCATCGAGTCGATTCGCAAGGAGATCGAAGGGAGAACACTGCTGCGCGAGAAGATCTCGACGTCGGTCGAACTCCCGCTCGCGCCGGAAACGAAGCACGTTCTGGCCTACGCGCACGAGGAAAGCGACCGGCTCCAGCATCGTCACATCGGCACCGAACATCTGCTGCTGGGATTGCTGCGTGAAGAGCGTTCGATGGCCGCCGAGATTCTTTACGAGCGCGGATTGCGGTTGAATGCGGTGCGCGATGAGATCGCGCGGCAGTCAGGCGCGGACGCGCGGACTTCGCAGAAGAAAGACACGCCACATCTCGTCGAGTTTTCGCGTGACCTGACCGACGACGCCTCAAACGACAAGCTCGATCCGCTGATCGGACGCGAAGCTGAGATCGAACGTGTCGTTCAAATCCTTTGCCGTCGCACGAAGAACAATCCCGTGTTGATTGGCGAACCGGGCGTCGGCAAGACCGCCATCGTGGAAGGCCTGGCCCAACGCATCGTGCGCGGCGACGTTCCGTCGTTTCTCGAAAACAAACGCATCCTTTCGTTGGATCTGTCGCTGATCGTTGCCGGCACAAAATACCGCGGCCAGTTTGAAGAGCGTTTGAAGCAGATCATGCGCGAACTGGTCGAGAACCCGCAGTACATCGTTTTCATCGATGAGTTGCACACGCTTGTCGGCGCTGGCTCGGCGGAAGGCTCACTCGACGCCGCCAACATTTTGAAACCCGCATTGTCGCGCGGTGAGATTCAGTGCATCGGCGCGACCACGCCCGCGGAGTTTCGCAAGTCGATCGAAAAGGACCGCTCGCTCGAACGTCGCTTCCAGGCAGTGAAAGTTCCGCCTCCATCGGAAGCGGAAGCTGTCAGCATTCTCGACGGTGTTCGTGAGCGTTACGAGAGTTTTCACCAGGTGCGTTACACCGACGACGCGCTACAGGCAGCGGTTTATCAATCGCACCGCTACATTCCCGATCGTTTCCTGCCCGACAAAGCCATCGACGTGATCGACGAAGCAGGCGCGCGCGTGAAGCTCCGCGTCCGTCGCGAACAAGGAAACCTGGCCGACTGGAACGAGCTCAACGATTGGTCGCGTTCCTACGACAGTGCGAGCCTGCGCGCGACCGCGCATGAAGACGCACTCGTCTCCGCGGAAGTCACGCGCGACGACGTTGAAGACGTGATCGCTCGCTGGACCGGCATCCCGGTCAACTCGTTGAAGGAAGAAGAGACGAAGAAGCTGCTGCGGATCGAAGTCGAGCTGCACAAGCGTGTGATCTCGCAGCGCCCGGCCATCTCGGCTTTGGCGCGCGCGATTCGTCGCTCTCGTGCCGGACTCAAGAATCCGCTGCGTCCGGTTGGTTCGTTCCTGTTCCTGGGACCGACCGGCGTGGGCAAAACGGAAGTCGCGCGATCGCTCGCGCAGTTCCTGTTCAGCAGCGAACGCGCGTTGATTCGTTTCGACATGTCGGAATTCATGGAGAAGCACTCCGTTTCGAAGTTGATCGGTTCGCCTCCCGGATATGTCGGTCACGAAGAAGGCGGCCAGCTTACCGAACGGATCAAGCGTTCACCGTACGCGGTGCTCCTGTTCGACGAGATTGAGAAAGCGCACCCGGACATCTTCAACATCCTGCTTCAGGTGTTTGAAGACGGCATCCTGACAGATGCGCTGGGCAACACGGTCGATTTCAAGAACGCGATCATCATCATGACTTCCAACATCGGCGCCCGCTTCATTCAGAAGAAGGGAACGCTCGGGTTCCAGGCGAACACCGATGCCAGCCGCGAGAAAATGGAAGAGATGGTGATGGCGGCCGTCCGGCAGACATTCAATCCGGAGTTCATCAACCGCCTCGACGAGATCATCATCTTCGACCAGCTCTCCGACACCGAACTGCTCGACGTCGTGCAGTTGCAGGTCGACCAGATCAACCGGACGATGAGCCGCCATGGTTTCGAAGTGCGGCTGAAAGAAGACGCGAAACGGTGGATCGTCGACAAAACTTGCGCCGATCGGTTGTATGGCGCCCGTCCGATCCGTCGCGCGTTGCAGAAGTACGTTGAAGATCCCCTTTCCGAGGCGTTGATTCAGGGTCAACTCGAGGGCGCAACGTTAATCGAAGTGTTCTTGAACGGAAACGAGATCGATTTCCGCCCGGTCGAGGTCGAAACCCCTGACGATGCGCTGCTGATCCACTGATTGGCCCGACCCAAAATCTTACTCACCGGCTTATAGCCGGAGACTCATAGAAATTAGTTTTATATGTGTGTTTCGGTTGTGATTGCGGCCGTGCTTTGACTAAGTTTCCCTGACGCAAAAACACGCCAACGGTCTTAGGAGTTTTCGGGTCTATTGTTCTCTGAAGGTAG
>DASTOZ010000727.1:0-2931 GCA_035762365.1 Pyrinomonadaceae bacterium
ATATGTCGTCAGTCTACTCGCCGGAGTTACAGGAGCTGGTCGTCGAAGAGGCGAAAGTGATCGGAGCGGAGGTGCGGCGCGGCATTTATGGTGGGCTGTCTGGTCCAAGTTACGAAACGCCCGCCGAGATTCATCTGTTGCGCAACCTTGGAGCGGACGCTGTGGGTATGAGCACTGTGCCCGAAGCGATCGTCGCGCGGCACATGGACATGGAAGTGCTCGGCATCTCGTGTATCACAAACATGGCCGCCGGGATCAGCGACGAGCCGATTGATCACGCCGAAGTGATGGCCACTGGCGATCGCGTTCGCGGTACGTTTACGGAATTGCTGCGCAGAGTTGTGGGTCGAATTAACAGTCGAGTGGTTTGAGTTGTGAGCATGATAATTGGCATTTGTGGCGGCACGGGATCGGGAAAGACGACGGTCGCCAATCGCATTCTTGAATCGGTCAGTGCCAGTGAAGTCGTTTTTATTCAACAGGACTCTTATTACCGAAATCTGACGGACCTTCCTGTCGATTATCGCGGCATCGCCAATTTCGACCATCCCGACGCGCTCGACAACGACCTGCTCGTCAATCATATTCGCCGGCTGAAGTCAGGCGAGGCGATCGACTTGCCGCTTTATGACTTTCGCACGCACATGCGGATGAACGAAACGCGGTCGGTCCAACCGAAGCCGATCGTCATCGTCGAGGGAATACTCATCTATGCTGACGCGCGTTTGCTCGAGCAGATGGACATCAAAGTGTTTGTCGATACGCCTGACGATATTCGTTTCATTCGCCGTCTGCGTCGCGACATTGCGGAACGAGGCCGGACGGTTGAATCGGTGATCGAACAATACCTCGCGACGGTGCGGCCGATGCACATGCAGTTTGTCGAACCGTCGAAACGTCATGCGGACGTAATCATTCCCGAGGGTGGTCATAACCTGGTAAGCATTGATCTGTTGAGCGGAAAAATTCGCGAGAGGCTGGCCAGTGCTTTATCGATAGCTGGAGGTCAACTTTGAGCGAAGCTTTAGAGTCGCTGATCGAGGCGGCTAAACAGGCGCGCGAGCGGTCGGTGGCGCCGTTTTCCGATTTCAAGGTGGGAGCGGCGGTGCGGACTGACAGCGGCAAGGTTTACACCGGATGCAACGTGGAGAGCGCGAGCTATGGATTGACAGTTTGCGCCGAACGCGTGGCGATCTGGAAAGCGTTGTCGGAAGGTGAGCGACATTTTACGGAGCTGGCCGTTGTCGCCGATACCGATACGTTGACGCCGCCGTGCGGTACTTGCCGGCAGATCATTTGGGAGTTTGCGCGTGATGCGGAGATCGTATTCGCGAATCTCGATGGTAGGAACCAGGTGTTCAATATTCGCGAGTTGTTGCCGGACGCGTTTGATGCGCGATTTTTGAAGAAGAAGTAATCACCTTGCTTACTTGTGGACCAATATGCGTTTGCTGATTCTGTTCGTTCTTATCGCTATGGTTGCCAGTCCGTTATCGAATGTTGCCGCACAAAGCCGACGGCAAGTCGATCTCCTTATCCTGGGCGGCACGGTTGTTACGATGGACGGCACGCGTCGTGTGATTGACGATGGCGGCATTGCGGTTAGCGGTGGGCGCATCGTCGCCGTTGGTCCACGCGAGGAGATCCAACGCGGATTTACGGCGCGGAAGAAGATCCTTGGCTTTGGCAAGGTCATTACACCCGGATTGATTAATGGCCACACGCATGTCCCCATGGTGCTGTTTCGCGGGCTGGCTGACGATCTCGATCTAAAGGAGTGGCTGGAGAAGTACATCTTCCCCGCGGAAGCGAAGAACGTTACGGAAGAGTTTGTGCGCGTGGGAGCGCGGCTTGGGCTCGCCGAGATGATTCGCGGTGGGACCACGACCTACTGCGACATGTATTACTTCGAAGACGCCATCGCCGACGAGACTGCGAAGGCCGGTGTGCGTGGCGTGCTTGGTGAAACGATCATCGACTTTCCGGTTGCGGACAACAAGACGAACGCTGAAGGAATGGCGTACGTTGAGAAGTTTGTGAGTCATTGGAAAGGCCACGAGTTGATCGTGCCCGCGATTGCGCCGCATGCGCCGTACACCGTCTCGGAAGCTCATTTGAAAGCGGTGCGCGCGTTTTCAGATCGCACTGGCGCGCCGATCGTTACGCACATCTCCGAAACGAAGCGCGAGCTCGACGACAGTGTCAAAGACAAAGGTGCGAGTCCGGTTGCTTATCTCGAACGCATCGGGTTTTTGAATAATCGAGTAATTGCGGCGCACGTCGTATGGCCGCAGGGATCGGACATTTCGATTCTTAAGAAGCGCGGCGTCGGTGTTGTTCACAATCCGCAGTCGAACATGAAGCTCGCGTCGGGTGTGGCCCCGGTGCCCAGGATGATCGACGAAGGTGTGTTTGTCGGGTTGGGCACTGATGGGGCCGCGTCCAATAACGATCTCAACATGTGGGAAGAGATGGATACGGTCGCGAAGTTGCACAAGGTGTTCAGTGGCGACCCGAAGGTAATCTCGGCTCAACAAGCCTTCGAGCTCGCGACCATCCGCGGCGCGCAGGCGCTGCATCTCGAAAAAGAAATCGGCTCGCTTGAGGTGGGCAAACGCGCCGACATCGTGATCATCGATCGCGACACCTTGAATCAAATCCCGCTCTACAACATCTACTCCGATCTCGTCTACGCGACGAAAGCCGCCGACGTCGAATCCGTCATCATCAACGGCCGCATCGTCATGCGCAACCGCCGTCTCCTGACCCTCAACGAGACCGCCGTCAAAAACGACGCCCGCGCCTTCCGCGACCGCATCATCAAAAGCCTCGGCACCTCCACGGCGCCATAGCCAGTTTGTAAGCCACAAAAAGGCACAAAAGGCACAAATCAGCAATTTATTTTGTGCCTTTTGTGCTTTTTTGTGGCCT
>DASTOZ010000728.1:0-5399 GCA_035762365.1 Pyrinomonadaceae bacterium
CATCGCCGGAAGTAGCACATTGATTCATCTGGCCCTTCCCTGTTTCGCAATTTGCTCCGAGAATCTTATTATTCGGAGCGTATGGGATTCATAAGTAAGACTGCGGCGTTCATGGGAATGCCCGCTTTGCGAAATCTGGTCTCCGATTCCATCGCCATCGACCTGGGATCGGCGACGACAGTGATCTCCGTGCGCGGGCGTGGACTCGTTGTCGATCAACCGTCTCTGGTTGCAGTCAACAACATCACGGGTGAAGTAATCGCCGTCGGCCGGGAGGCGCGACAGATGTACGGGCGCGAGGCGCGCGACGTCACGGTGCTCGCTCCTCTAGTCAACGGTGTGGTCGCAGACTTCGAGCGGACACGCACCATGCTCGAGCAGTTCGTGCGCGAGGCGCGCAGCGGCATTTCGTTTTTCAGCCGGCGCGCGCTGATGAGCGTCGATCCGGTGGTCACTCAGGTCGAGCGCCGCGCGTTGCTGAGTGCCGCGGAGCATGCGCGTATCGGGCGCGTGTTGATGATGGAAGAAGGACTCGCGGCTGCTTTCGGCGCGGGCGTCAAGACCAACGACCAAAACGCTTCGGCCGTCGCCGACATCGGCAGCGGCACCACGAACGTCGCGATCATCGCGAACGGGGCGATCATCCACGGGCACTCGAACCGCATCGGCAGCGGCGACATTAACACCGCAATCATCAATCACATCCGACGTCATCGCGGCCTGGCGATCGGTCCACCATCGGCGGAAAAACTGAAACTTGAACTCGGTTCCGCGACGCTTCCGGAAGATCTCTCTCGTGAAATGACTGTCGGCGGGCGTGACGTTCTGACCGGCAGTCCCGCGGCCATCACGATCACAGCGGGCGAGATCTACCCGATCGTTCAGTACGTAGTTGCCAAGATTCTCGAGGGTGTGTTGAGGACGCTGGCAGAGCTGCCGCCGGAGGTAGCGGGCGACATCTATGGACGCGGAATCATCCTGACGGGCGGCGGCGCTTTATTGAACGGGCTGGAGGACTACCTGCGCGAGCAGTCGAAACTTCCGGTTACAGTCGCCGACGAACCACGTTACGCAATCGTTCGCGGTCTCGAACAGATGTTCGACGAACCACTTCTGCTGCGACGCGTGGTCCGCACCGAGCCACTTCTGGACGCCGGAAGCGAAGCCTACTCTCTGTAACTTACCCGACCAGAAAAAACCTACTCACAGTAGCGATCCGAAAATTCAACGTGTAACGTTGTCGCTCATCCTGAGTGGAGCAGGCAGATCGATCCCGCGAGTCCGCGGACGCGGTTCTGGGCAGTCCGAATCCGCGGACCCGATGGCCCTCCTTCACAGGGCCACCCCAAGGCCGAGATTTTTTTTATTTACGATTTGAGCCTGACCGTTTAGGATGCTAGTGGGTTCGACAATTTAACAACGGCCAAATGAGCGGCTCAATCTCCCTAACTGACGAGTGATGAGCGCCGCCGTTGAGCATGGAAGGTTCCTACTCACGGCGACAAATCCTAACGCGCACATCCTACTCCCAACAGCGAGTAAATGCAAGAGCCTTTGCACAAAGGGGAGAAAAAGCCACTCCCGACCGCTGCCCAATCACCTCGCCACAGGAGGCGACGCCTGATGGGCAGCCCGCGTCCAAAACCACTCCGGCTCGCAGAAAAACTGCGCCAGATTCGCACCCAGCTGGGCTTGTCGCAAACCGAGCTGCTCGAACGCATGGGTCTCGCCGGCATGATGCACTACGGCAGGATCTCAGAATACGAGCAAGGCAAACGCGAACCGAACCTGATGACGCTCCTCGCCTACGCACGCACCGCACAAGTCCACCTCGAAGATATCGTCGCCGACGAATTCGAACTGCCACGAAAACTGCCCGGCAAGGTTAACTACCGCGGCATCACTCGCAAGTCTTCAGCGAAGCGCAGGTAGTCCGATTGGTCGTCCCGCCTGAACCACGGTAAACTCCGCAAACAGATGCGCAGAATCTTTCGGATGTTCGTACGGGTAGTGCTCGGCGTTGCGATAGGCGCGATCCTGTACGAGGC
Source organism: Pyrinomonadaceae bacterium (assembly GCA_035762365.1). GTDB lineage: Bacteria > Acidobacteriota > Blastocatellia > Pyrinomonadales > Pyrinomonadaceae > PSRF01. The sequence goes on from DASTOZ010000728.1 coordinate 2,049, forward strand.
GATCATGTTCGTGCGCGTCTATCGCTTGCGATCGAACAACCCCTCGTCAACCTCACTGATGGACATTCGCGCGAGCGAAGCTGAAGCAAAAGGACAAGAAGTAAAACACGAACAGATCTGGGTCCCCCTCGACAAGATCTCGACGAATCTTCAACGCGCAGTGCTGGCCGGCGAAGACACTAACTTCGCTACTCACCGCGGCTTCGATTATGAAGCGATCGGCAAGGCCTTTGAACAGGCGCAACGTGAAGCCGCAAAGGAAGCCAAGAAAGAAGGCGAGGACGACGATTGGCTGCCGAACCTTCCCGAGTTCAAGCGCGGCGGCTCGACTATCAGCCAACAGCTAGCGAAGAACCTCTACCTCTCTTCGCAACGATCGTTTTTTCGAAAGGGCCAGGAAGCGGCGTTGACGGTCATGCTCGAGCGTTCGCTCGACAAGCGTCGCATACTCGAGATCTATTTGAACGTGATTGAGTGGGGTGATGGAGTTTATGGTGCGGAGGCTGCTTCGCGTCGCTACTTTCGCAAATCGGCAGCGGCGCTGAACGCGAACGATGCGGCGTTTCTTTCGGCGATGATTCCGAACCCGCGCACTGTCTTCAATCCGCAAATCAATCCGCGCCGCGTCGCGCGCCGGCAGCGGATCATCCTGCGCGGCATGCCTTACGTGAAGTTACCTTAAACTGGGAGTTCTGTGGCGAGTTTCATTACGCCGAAGGCGTTGGCTAATTGACATCAGGGTTATCCCAACCCTGGGTAGCCGTGACTACAAACTGGACGACACTGAAAGTGTTCGGTGTGCGATTCGAACTCCTTCAGAGTTCAGGAGAAGGAGGTATCACTTCCAGCAGGCTTGAACCCCTGGGCTCGCATTAGCGAACGCCTTCGGCGTAAAAACGGCATAAATAATTACCTTAAACGGCGAATTCCTTCGCGAGCTTCAACTCGGCTTTGCGCAACTCGAAACGCGCACGTCCGAGGTTGCCGTGTGAACCCATCGCCAGCACGACGAAGTAGTCACGACTCAACACGCGCATCACCATCACCGCGCTTTCGAGCGAGATCACGAGCTCACGCAAACCACCGAGCCCCGTGTCGTTGCCCGCGCGTTGGGCGTTTCGGACCAGCGAAGTAAATTCCGCCGCGGCAACGTCGAGGTTCGCGTCGACACCTGCCTCGCCGAGCACTTTCTCTACGGCGATACCATCTGTTCCCATGATGAGCGCACCGAGGCTTCCCTCGGTGCGTTCAATGATGGACTCGAGTAGTTCCTTGAACATATGGCCCTCCAATTACGGACGTTGACCGCTCAGCGTACCCGGACGCGCAGTGGTCGTGCCGGCCGGGCTGTTCGCCGTCGGCGCCGGCATCAACTGCGGTTGAGTCGAGGGAGTGGTCTGCGGTTGCGGTTGCTGCTGCAACTGCGTCGGAGTCGGCGTGTTGCTCGGCGGATTTCCAAGCGGCACCGGCTGAGGAATCGTCACCGTGCGCTGACCGTTGATAACCGTACCTGACATGGGACGGCCATTGTAGTCGGGACGATAGATGTGCGGCGTGATGAAGAAAAGGATCTCGCTGTTCTGACGCGTCGTCAGTTTGCGCTTGAAGAGGTTGCCGAGAATCGGAATCGAAGCGAGTCCCGGTGTACGCTGCTGCGCCTCACCTTCAGTGTCGGCCAGCACACCACCCATGACAGTCGTTCCACCATCCGGAACCAGCACTTCCGACTGCATGCGCTGCGTGTCGATACCCGGAACGCCGCCAACGGCGATACCGGTATTGATCGTGTTGTTTTCGATCGTGACTCGCAACACGACCGTTCCTGCGTCAGTGATCTGCGGCGTGATTGAAAGACGCAGCGGCACTGAAACGAACGTCGTCGTCACGACGGCCGTACCACTTGCCGCCTGTGTTGTCTGCACGGGAATCTGCGAACCACTCTCGATCTGCGCGGGACGATTATTCAAAGCCGTGACGCGTGGAGTCGCGACTGTCTTGGCCTGACCGCGTGACTCAGCCAGCGTGATGAGCGCGCTGATCTGCGCACTGCCAAACAAACCCGTCGTCAAACCGATAACGGTGCTTGCTGCCGCGGCCGCAAGGTTATTCGTCGGTTGCGGCGTTCCAGCCAAACCACCGAACACGCTGAACGGATTTGGACCAGACGGGATGCCGGTGGATTGTCCACCACTTCCGGAACCGCCACTTCCACTTCCGCTGCCGCCACTCCCGCTTCCGCTGCCGCTGCCACTTCCCTGCGGAGTGCTCGCGGGCAAACTAGAAAAGCTTCCGAGACCGGCGCGTCCGAAGTTCGCAACGCCCAGCGAGAGCTGTGCGCCGAGGTCGCGGCTGAAGTTGCGTTGCGCGATGACGATACGCGTTTCGATTTCAACCTGCGGTTCGGGCTGGTCCAGGATCGAAACCAACTGTCGAATCGCGTCGATGTTTTCTTTCACGTCCGTGATGATCAGCGTGTTGCTGCGGCCGTCGACTTCGATCGAGCCACGACGGGAAAGACGTCGCGAGATGATCGGCAGTAAACCCTGATCGCCGCTGCCACCCGTCGCGTCGCCGCCGGCGCCGCCGCTGAAACTGAGATTGGTCGCGCCACCGGAGAAGGCCCCCGTCGAACCCGCGGCCTGGGCTAACGTACCCGACGCGCGCGCGTAGTTGAGCCGGATGAATTCCGTAACGAGCGGCGAAGCATCCAAACGCGAATCAGTGATCACCTTTTGAGTTTCAGCCTCTTTCGCCAGCACATCAGTCGTCGCCACGCGCAGGATACTGCCGTTGACTTCGATACCGAGCCGGTTGGCTTTCAGCACCGCGTCGAGGGCGATGTTCCAGGGCACATCCTGAACGTTCACTGTCACCGGAACCTGCGCGACTGAAGAGTCGATCACGAAGTTCACGCCGTACTGCTCGGTGATGTAGTTGAGGATGTCGCGGATGTCGGCGTTGACCAGGTTGAGACTGATCGGTTCGCCGACGAATCCGGGTTGGCCATACTGGCGTCCCTGTTCCGACTGTTTGTCTGAACCGCGCGAGAAGCCTACGGGCGGCGTAGGAGCAGGCGCCGCTGGAGCTTGCGCAGTCATGTTTTGCGCGCCGCCGGAAGCGGCGTTCGGGTTCTGGGCCACAGCCACAATGCTTGTACCAAACTGCGATACAAGCAACAGGACGAGCGTGGTCCATATGGCTGATCTGACTCGAGGCTGATAAGACATCGTTCCCTCCTTAGGGGGATTTTCGGGACCGTCACCGCCACGCACTACGCTCGATTGCCGGGGCAACTAAAGCGCGCGCCGCACAAAACGCGGCCGGTCCTGTGTTTTGTCAAAAGGGGTCAAT
>DASTOZ010000729.1:0-3610 GCA_035762365.1 Pyrinomonadaceae bacterium
GTACGCCGGGCTAGTGAGTACCCCCGCGAGTTGCGGATTCAACCGTTGCGGCATTCCATATCGAATCGCCTTCTGCGCGACAGGTGAAAACCCCACGCTCCTTCTCGAATTAACAAACTCCAGCGAGTGATCGTAAACGTGCAAACGACTCGGTAGATCGCGCAAGGCGAGATCGCGATGGGCCAACATGTTCGCAATTGCTTCCGAGACGACGCCGCGGTGGTAATTCGCTCGCGCGGGAACCGGTGAATCGTCTGGGATCGTCTCTGCTGGATTTCGCGGTCGCTGTTCGTGGAGATCGCAGTAACGATTGACGAAGCGCATCAACGTCTCGTAAATCGATAGCAAACTTCCGGTCACTTTAACTCGCTCGATCACGGGCGACTGCGGCGAATCACCTGAAAAACGTGTGGCGGTCACCGATGCGCGCGGCAGCAACTCCCCGACGCGCTCGTCACGACCAAACAGCAGCAGTCCCGCGACTGTCGGCACGAGTTCCTGACCGTCGCTCGTTGCCAACAACAGATCGCGTTCGAGCACTTCACTCGTGGGATAACCGACGACAGTCGCTTCTTCAAACGCGCCGCCTTCAAACTCGCGCAGGTAGCTCCACAAATGTGCTTCGTCGATGTCGGCGATCGTGCTGCCAAGCGCGGGGACGGCTTCGTAACGCAGCGGCCGCGCCTCGTCGAGCAGCGCCGAAATCTCTTCGCGCGATGCCTCGCGTTTTTCCGCGCCGATCCGCAGGTAGAAACGCCCGTCGCGCGTGCGATACGGGCGTCGTTTGGTTTCGATCTCGAGAGCGACGATGCGGCGGCCGTTGTCGAGCGCGATACGGTCGACAAACGGGACCAGTGCCGGTTGCACTTCCTCGCGGCAGATGCGGACAAGATCTTCCTGAACGCGCTCAGGATCGTCTACGCCTTCGACGCGCATCTGATCGTTGACGCCGAACACGATGACGCCGCCGCCGGTGTTTGCGAGGGCGACGATCTCCTGCGCGATCTTTTCCGTGTTTGAGAGTTTGACCTTGAGTTCGAGAAACGTGTCCTCGCCGCCGCGGACCAGCCGCAGTAGTTCGGTTCTCGAAGTTTGGGGAGCGGAAGTCGAGAGGATGTATTCCTGGAACGAACGCTCAGTTGTAGGTTCGTGCCGCTGGTTGCTGCGAAATCTTCTGCGAGCCATCGCCGTTCTGCGCGTAGTGTAACATCTTTTTCCCTTTGACCTCTCGCGTAACGCTATTGCGAGGTCAGCGCGAAAAGAGATTCTTTAGCATTACTCGTCGGATGCCTCGCGGACGGTTTCGAGGATCTCGATCTCGCGTCTCGCGAGGTCGCGGCCCTGCGAGTTGATGACGATCGCGTATGCGCCGACGATTGCGATAGCGAACAGTGCGAGCGTTACGTAGCTAACGTAGACGTTACGACTGTAAAACCCCGCCAGCGCCGCGAGAAACGGCGGCCCACCAAGCACCAGGATCATCGGGATCAGCAGCAGCCCAGCCACGCCCGAGACGTTCATCCGCTTCCCAAACTGCATCCGCTTCGGAAAACGAACCGAAACCCAGTTGCCGTAAATCGACAACATCCCCGCAAACACGACGAAACTCAACGCCACATACACGACGTCGCCAAGTGACGTGTCCCGAAACACGATCGCATTCAACGTGAGCAGCGCAACCGACAACACAAACGCCACGATTGTGACGGCGATGTTTTTCCCGATCAGTATCTTTCGCTTGTCGATTGGGGCGAGAATGTAACTGCGCATGCCGCCTTCTTCGAACGCAAACATGTTCGCCGCGAGCCCGCCGAGGATCAGAAAAACGTAGAGCACGCCGCCAGTCGCCATCAAACCCGACAGATAGCTCATGAAGTCGCCCGCGTGTGCCGACGATCTCAGGTCGCCCATCCTTCTGCGGTTGTATACGCGAAAAATGATCAGTATCAAGGGCATCAGCGCCATCATTCGCACTTGCGCGTTGCGAATGGCGTAACGCAACTCTTTCTCGACGATCGCGGAGAGCTGCGGCGACAACAGCGGCAATTGCCATCCGACGTAGACGGGAACGTGGGCGTTTGTGTCTGTCGCCGCTTTCCGGCGTCGCCCTCCACCGAGGCCCAGTGCGGCGCGGCGTGCGATCCAGTACGTTCCGACGATCAAAACGATCGTATAAGTGCTGAGCGTGACGTAGGCGAGCGCGTAGTCGAGTCCGTTGCTGGCTGTGCCGATGAGCAGCACGGCGGCCGCGCCCGGCGGCGTCCAGCGCAACGAGCGCAGCGATTCCGCATGCTTAAACAGCACTGGGGCGAGTTGTCCGGCGAGGGCGCCGCCGAGACCGGCGATTGCGCCGATCAGCGCGACGATCGTCTCGCCGCGCGCGCGTTTGCGTTGCAAGAGCGATCCGATCGTGGTCGAGAGTAGTTTCGAGAGTGCAATACCGAAGAGCGTTGCGGGGACGGCGCCGAGTAATGCGATCCCGAGATTGCCTGAACCCAGGCCCGAGCCGATCGCGATCGCCCACACGGCGGGCACTGCGAAGACTGAATGCAGTGTCGTCAGTTCGCTGACGAAATCGACGGCGAACAGTTTGCGGAGCGTGATTGGGTACATCAGCAGTTTGCCGGCATCGAACTGTTTGCCGCCGCCGATGCTCAACGGCACGGTGGCCCACATCAGGTACAAGAATGCGAGGATGGAGAAGAAGATAAACTCCGTTGACGCGGGGACGGAGATTTCGCCTTTCGAGCCGCGTTTTAGTACTTCGCCGAGCAGTTCCGGCCGCGTGAACGCGTACGCTGTCGCGCCGAGCGCAAGGGCGACGAGTAGCGAGAACGTGAGCGCCACGAGCATGCCCATGACGCTTGCGAGTCTGTTAACGACAGCCTTGCTCGACCGCAGCGAGTTACGCAGCAGTCTCCACTTCAGCCAGACGAGTGTTGCAAGTTGCGACATTCCAGGTTGTTCTTAGTACTTTGTGCTTGGTACTTTGTACTTCGTTATAAGCGCTTCGCGCTTGTTGTGGAAACAAAGTACCAAGAACTAAGCACAAAGCTCAAAGCATGATCCAGAACGCATACGTCGGTCTTGGTTCGAACCTCGGCAATCGCGCCGGGTGTTTGCTGCTCGCCGTCCGCGGCATGCTCGACGCGGGACTCGACGTGATCCGCCTCTCGCACATCTTCGAAACCGAACCCGTCGACAATGAAAACCAGCCACCATTCCTCAACATGGTCGCCGAACTTCGCGGCTCGACACTCCCCTCCCCCGAACAAGTAATGTCGCGCTTGCTGCGGATTGAATACTTACTCGGCCGCACGCGCGACATTCGCAGAGGTCCGCGCACGATCGATCTCGACCTCTTGATCTGCAAAGACGCCCGTATTGAAACTGACTTTCTCACGCTCCCGCACCCGCGATTGCACACGCGCCGCTTCGTCCTCGTGCCTCTCAACGAACTCGTTCCAACACTTGTTCACCCCATCCTCGGCAAGTCAATTGGCGAACTATTGGCGAACACCAACGACAATTCGTCTGTAGCTCGATGGAAGTGCTAAAAACAGAGATTGTCGTTATAATGCCCGCACTTGTTATCAAGCCCGCGACATAG
>DASTOZ010000730.1:0-5641 GCA_035762365.1 Pyrinomonadaceae bacterium
CCATAAGCCCTCCTGGCTTAGCAGTTAATTTCACACGCGAGAACAGGGGAGTTTATGCTCAAGAGCGCTGCGAGGCCTTGTAAATCGTTGACTACTCAGGGAAGGCAAAGCTTAACACATAACCTGGAAAGTGCCTCAGGCAAAAGGAGCAAAGAACCTTGCTTTTTTTGTCTCTACGAGGGCGAGTTGGTGCGGAAACGCACATTGCCACCCACCCGCAGATCCACTATAATTTCGGCGTTGAATACCCCTTTCCTCCTGTGGGTATAGTTGGCGCGGCGGACGGCAAAAACCGCCGCGCTTTTTTCCGTCTTGGGGGTTAGAATCCGTGTACACGGATTTTACCAATGAGGCGTGCTCCCGTTCCCCTGATTGCCCAGATTCTGCTTCTGGCGCTGGTCTACTTCGCGGCTGCGAGGCTGGGCCTGTCGCTCGCTTCGCTGCATACCAACGTCACGCCCGTTTGGCCTCCCACGGGCATCGCCATCGCTGCACTCTTGATCTTCGGCCGCCGCGTTTGGCCCGGCGTGTTCCTCGGCGCTCTTTCCGTCAACTTGTTGACTAATATTCCGGCCGGCTCCGCAGTGGGCATCGCGATCGGAAACACGCTCGAGGCGGTCGTCGCCTTCTGGTTGCTACAGAGTGTGGTCCCTTGGCGGAACACGCTCGACTCGGTCGGCGATGTTATGCGGTTTGTCGGCTGCGCGGCGATCCTGGCGCCGGTGGTAGGTGCGACCATCGGAAGTCTAAACCTGTGTCTTGGTGGTGCGGCAGAATGGGCCAACTTCTGGTCTCTTTGGTTGACCTGGTGGATTGGCGACGGGTTCGGCGCACTGATCGTCGCGCCGTTCATTCTCTCGTGGCGATGGCCCAGCCAGTCGAACGCCGGGCACGGGCTTGAAATCGCCGTTCTCCTGTTATTGCACCTTCTCGTCGTCATGATCGTGTTCGGTGGTTGGTTTCCTGGACGAGTCAAGACGTATCCGCTGGCCTACCTGACGCTTCCGTTTCTGCTGTGGGCGGCGCTGAAGTTTGACCAGCGCATCGTGACCAGCGCGATCGTGTTGATGGCGGGAGTCGCCGTGTGGGGAGCAAAGCACGGGTATGGTCCATGGCTGCAGGCAAATCCTAACGTTGCGTTGATTCTGTTGATTACGTTCGTCGGCACGAGCTCGTTGATGACGCTAGTTGTATCAGCCGTTACGAATGAGCGGCGGAGAGCGGAAGCCGACAAGTCCAAACTCGGATCAGAAGTGGAAAAGCATCGCCGGCGAATAGAGGAACTCGTGGCGCACGTGCCGGGAGTCGTTTGGGAAGCCTGGGGAAAACCTGACGCCGCGACTCAGCGCATCGACTTTGTCAGCAGTCACGTCGAGAAGATGCTCGGCTACAGCCAGAGTGAATGGTTGTCGACGCCGAACTTCTGGCTGTCGATCGTTCACCCGGATGACAAGGAACGGGCGGCGCGTGAAGCAGCCGCGATCTTCGAGTCGGGAAAAGGCGGCACGAGCCGGTTTCGCTGGCTGCGGAAGGACGGTAGCGAGGTGTGGGTTGAAGCGCAGTCGGTCGTCATTACGGACGAGACAGGCCCGGTCGGGATGCGCGGCGTGACGATGGACATCACTGCCGCGGTGCGGGCGGAAATCGAGCGCGCGCAGTTGCTGGAACGTGAGAGCCAGGCGAGAGAGGACGCGGAGGAAGCAAGTCGATTGAAGGAGGAGTTTTTGGCGACTGTCTCGCACGAGTTGCGCACGCCGTTGAATGCCGTCGTCGGTTGGTCGCGCCTGGTCCGCAGCGGACAACTCGACAAAGAAGGAACGGCGCACGCGCTGGAAGTAATCGAGCGCAATGCGTCCGCGCAGCGTCAGATCATCGAAGACTTACTCGACGTGTCGCGCATCATCACCGGAAAATTGAGAATCAATACACAGCGAGTGGATCTGTTGCTGGTGATTCATGCAGCGATCGATGCCGTGCGGCCAGCAGCGGAAGCGAAGGAGATCGAGCTGCGCACGCACTTCGAGGCGCCTGACGCGATCGTCAGGGCTGACGTCGAGAGGTTGCAGCAGGTCCTGTGGAACTTGCTGGCGAATGCGGTGAAGTTCACACCGCAACGCGGAGCGGTCGATCTTTATCTGCGGCAGCGCGGGTCGTTGGCGGAGATCAGGATCGAAGATTCAGGGCCGGGAATACCGGCCGAGTTTCTGCCACGGATCTTCGAGCGATTTTCGCAGGCAGACGGATCGAGTACGAGAAAGCACGGCGGACTCGGGTTGGGGCTCGCCATCGTGCGTCACCTGGTTGAGCTGCATGGCGGGACGGTATCTGCGGGCAATCGAGACGAAAAAGGCGGTGCAGTACTGACCGTCGTACTGCCCGCCCTCGAGCCTTCCGCGGCTGAACTAATTGCGCGGTCAATGCCCGTCCAGTAATCACAAAAGGCACAAGAGTTCAGACACAAAAGGCACAAAAGTTCAGACACAAAAGGCGCAAGAGTTCAGACCCAAAAGGCACAAGATTGATTTCTTAGTATGCCCGCTTGCGAGGTTGGTTTGTGCCTTTTGGGTCTGAACTCTTACGCCTTCTGTGCTTCTAATTCTTTCGCAACACCGGCGGATTTGATTGCGCTGATTTCTCCGGGGTCACGTTTCCGGGATTGAAGATGTAACTGTCACGCGAGCGCACCGCCAGGTTCGGCTGCTTGGCCCGCACCTTGATCATGCGCCGTTGACCCGCCTGTGGAACGCGCTTCGGGTAGTAACCGATGCTGTACTGTCGCCTCAGTTCCTCCGCGACATTCGCAAACGCATCGGACATGTTCTGCAGCGTATCGGCGCGGTACTCTCGTCCGCCCGTGCTGTTCGCGAGCTCCTCCAGATAACGACCACCGACCTCGTAATCGCCCCTGCTTGTTCCGCGCGGACGACGACCGCCGCCCCTGCGAATCGGTGGGCCACCGTTGCCCCCGCCAAAGATACCGCCCAGGATCTGTCCGAACACATCGATCGGCGCGGTCGGGATCTGGACCACCTGGCCCATATCGAAAGCGGTGTTGTACTGAACGGGATAGATCAGCGCGTCGAGTTCCTGCGCGTCCGTGATGGTGCTTTCGTAAGTCGCATTGCCGCTCGTGGTGTCAACGCCGTCCGTGAACAGCACGATCGCTTTCCTTCCGGACGTCCGGCTCAAGTGGTTGTTAATGACCGTATCGACGGCGTCGTAAATGCTGGTACCGCTGTCAGTGTGGGCGCGATAGATCGCGCGTTGCAGCTTCGAACGATCGGTGGTGAAGTCGCAGAGCACTTTCACGTCCGCGTTGAACGACACGACCATCACTGTGTCGTCGGGCCGAAGTTGGTTGACGAACGTGATCGCCGCATCCTGGATGTCTTCGAGCCGGAACTGCGTCGACGGGCTCGTGTCGAGCATCAGCACGACCGAGAACGGCTTGTCGACTGAAGCAAAGAACGCCACATCTTGTTCGACGTCATCTTCCCAGATGCGAAAATCTTCTTTTCGGAGGTTCGGAACGTAACGACCATCGCGATCCATCACGCTCACCGGAATAGTGACGAGCGTGGTGTCGACGCGAATGATGTCGCCGGCGTCGACCTCTTCCGGAGGCGTTGGCGCCGCCTCAGGTTGCGGATCCGGTTTGCGATGGTTCGGATAATTCGCGCCGCCCAGGACTGGCGGCTTGCCTGAAGGCATAGGCGGCGGTTCCTGCGATGTAATTGGAACCTTCGGCTGATCGCCGACTCGCCGCGGCCGACCCTGACCCCAACCAATGCTCGTTATCGAAGAAAACAGGGAGAGGAGCAATAGGAAAACAAAAAGCCTTTTCATAGTTAGCTCCCAATAAGCGCTCGACGAACACGTCGAGGCTCATTTGATGCCGTGTAATCAGAGTTGTTGCTTGCGGTTTTTGATTTGGGAAATCAGGGGCGAGAAAAACCGTCGTTGTCAGCGCAAGAATACTCCCGTCTTCGCCGTGAGAGCAAGCGAAAGAGTTCGTTTGCGCCGGATTATTCAGACACGCTGGCGGTGGCGCTGGAGAGAACGTTCCAGATCAACGGAAGCGTTGCCCACGCTTGTCCGCGGTGCTGCGGCCGGAAGCCAAACAGAACGACGCGTCCCTTGCCGACACCAACCTCGGCGAGCGCGATCTGCCCACGTAGCTTGTCTTCACCGAGCAGCCATCCCGAACGCAGGACGTTCTCTTTCGCGTAACGTGCGACGACGCGAACGTTCGCGTCTTCAGAGCTGAGAGCAAAGGCGGAACTGTTGATGAAATAAGCCGGAAGCGTTGCCGCCACTGTTGCAGCGAACGGATGTTTGTTGTCGACGTCCAGCGCCAGAATCGATCCGGGACAGTAAAAGTCCGAAGACCTGACACCGTCGAGCACGTTGCGCAGCGGCAGGCTGAACTGTTTGATCGCGAGATCACACGCGTTGTCGAAACAGACCAGCATGCCGCCCTGCTTCACAAAGTCTTTCAGGTTACTGACTCCTGCGTCGGTTATTCCGCCGGTGAACTCCGCAGGCACTGTGCCTGCTGCGTTCCCGGCCACGATCTGCGTGCTGGCCTGCGAAGTCAGGATCAGCACGTCAAACTTCGAATGGAGTCGGCCCTGTCGCACATCCGCGTCGCGGACTGACGAGTAAGGAACGTTGAAGGTATCGAAGATGTAGCGCGTCCAGCCCTCGTCCATGTTGCTCGACCACGGCTTATAAATTCCGACCCGAACCTGGTTCCTGACAGGGTTTTTGATCGGCGACTCGTCGCCCTTTCTCAAGGCAAGCGACAGATCCGCGCGCACCTGGTTTCCGTCTTTCAACAGCGTGAGTTTTCGTTCTGCCGGCGTTTCTTTGATTGCGGTAACGGCGGGTGCATCGACGCCCATTTGCAGCGGTAACGTCCAGCCCGCGACGTCGTATGGCCGTTCCGCTTCGCCCTGCGCAGTCAGGCGGTTTGGATAAACCTGCGGTGTAAACAATGCGAGGATGTTCGACCGTTGCGGCTGGTTCAGAAACACGAGATAGCTGCCAAGCGGCATTTCCATCACGGTGGGCCCTGCGATGACCGTACGGTAGGCGCCGAGCTTCTCGGTCACCGGATTAGTTCTTTGCAACAGTTGTGGTCCATAGGTGAGGTGAAGCTCTTTGTCCATCCGGTAAACTTCGATGCCCTGTCCGACGAGAGTTTCGATCAACCTGGCGACCGTTTCGTCGCGGCCCTGTCCGGCGGGAATCACGTATGCCAGCGGCTCGTTTTGTTCGATCGGTGTTTCGACGGCTTTTCTTCCGAGTTCGTAGAAGTTGCGCAGGTACTCGCCGCGGAACTTTGCGGCCATCGACAACACGCCACGAGCAGCGATCATTTCAATGTCCATGATGTCGCGTGGGCGCCAGATGCCGCCGGGCCACGGATCGGGAAAGTTTGTCGACGATTCAGTGGCGTTGCGCATGCCGCGTGTGGACGAACGTGAGAGCTGCTCGCGATTGACTGTTGCCGGCGTCATCAATCTCGCGCTGGCAGCTTCGGAAAGGATCCCGATCGAGTTGTGAAAATAGGGTGCGGTACGAAAGCCACCGTGCCACCACGTGTCGTAAAGTGCGTTAGTCAGGACGCCGCGGTAAC
>DASTOZ010000731.1:0-2852 GCA_035762365.1 Pyrinomonadaceae bacterium
GACAGTGTCGATATTAGTAGGCCATACATACCTCGCACCGGTGATGGGATCTGAAACTAAATCGGGCGCATTGTTGTGCTGATAGGAGATGCCGTACCACTTCCCATTCCTGATTGTTTCACTCTATCAAACATGGGCCTATCATCTCGAGCACTGATTCGATTTCCTATCAGTATGGTTTTAGATTCGTAAAAGCCCCTCACGCAAGATGCGGGATTGCAGCCGGCGTGTCGATCCGATTCAGCACCTCACCCGCGGCCGCTGCACGAACCGCGAGCCTGTGCAACTTCCAAGACCTCCGGACTGCCGAACTAATCGATCGCCGCAACGCGCATGGTTGTTGGAATCGTAGGCATCTGTCGGCATCCCCTGGCTAGAATGGATACTGAACCGGTTCGTGCTGCACTGAGATCCAGTGAACAGTGGTGAACTCTTCTATGGACCATTGTCCGTTGTAACGGCCCAGACCGCTGTTCTTCTCGCCGCCAAACGGGCAGTTTGGCAGGTCGTTTACCGGCGAGTCGTTCACGTGAGTCATTCCTGCTTCCAGCCGGAGTGCGAAACGATTACCACGCTCGAGGTCGCGAGTCCACACGGCACTCGACAATCCGTACGTCGTATCGTTCGCCGCGGCTAGTGCCTCATTTTCATCACGGACCTTGATGATTGAGACCACTGGTCCAAACAACTCCTCCTGCACGATCGACATTTCATTCGTGGCGTTTATAAAAACGTGCGGCGGCAATACGAGGCCTTTGGGCTCGCCGTCGATCACGTCCTTCGCGCCTTCCGAACGTGCTTTCGAGATGTGTTCCAACAGTTTTTGTAACTGCTGCTTGTTAATGAGTGGGCCGACAATCGTGTCGTCGTCATTAGGATTTCCGTATTTCAACTGGCGCACGCGCTCGGTGAACACCTCGACAAATTCGTCGTGCACCTTGGCGTCCACGATGATCCGGTTGATGGCCATGCAGATCTGACCCTGATGCAAAAACTTTCCGAAGACGGCGGAATTTACGGCCAGACCTACGTCGGCGTCGTCGAGCACGACGAGTGGACTGTTGCCGCCGAGTTCTAGCACCACGCGCTTCAGTGTCCGCCCTTGTGAGGCAGTTTCCATGATGTGACGGCCGACTTCAGTTGAGCCGGTGAACGAGAGCACGCGCGGGGTTGGATGGCGGATAAACGCATCGCCAATCACACTGCCCTGACCGATGACGACGTTGAGAACGCCCGCCGGAAGTCCGGCTTCTTCGTAGATTTTGCCGAGTAGTAATCCACCCGTGACTGGCGTGTCAGAGGCCGGCTTGATTACTACGGTGTTCCCCAGCGCAATTGCAGGCGCGATAGAGCGGCTGCTCAGATGAAAAGGAAAATTCCATGGACTGATCATGCCAACGACGCCGACGGGTTGACGATAGACGCGATTCTCCTTGCCCGGGATATCGCACGGCATGATGGGTCCCTCAATGCGCGAAGGAAACGTTGCCGCTTCGAGTGTGATTCCGTGTGCGTATTGCCACTCGACATTGGCTTTGATACGAGTGCTGCCAGACTCCCGTATCAGCCACCCGACAATCTCTTCGCGTCGTTCTTCCATGATGTCCGCGGCGCGCCGGAGAATCTTGGACCGCTCCGCCGGCAACATGCGACACCAGTTCGGCTGAGCATATCTCGCGGCATCAAACGCTTCGTTCAGGTCACCTTCGTTGGCGAGATGAATGCTAACCAACACTTCGTTTGTATAAGGATTGGTATCGTCGTAAGCCTGATCGCTGCTGCCGTGACGCCACTTGCCGTTAAGGAATATATTGTCGAAACCGTCGAAAGGCTTTTTGGAGATCGCCTGTTGGGCTGTTGATGATGCTGTCGCCATGAAGAGCGTCGTGGCAACCAACGTGCCTTGTATTAAATGGCAAAAATATTAAATGGCACAAACGAGGTGTAAAGCAGATTCGGATCGTTGCTGGGTCAGGTCACCCGACCGAATGGGCTAAAGCACCCAAGATTTATCAGAGTCAGGAGGAGAAACATGCGGGAAGCGACACAACTTGATCACGCGCCGAGAGTGAGAACCACGCCGTTGCCTTCGGGACGGCCAATTCCTGTGCTTGGTCAGGGAACATGGGGTATGGGCGAAGATCCTGCGCGACGCGAGTCCGAGATCACGGCACTGCGGATGGGTTTGAATCTCGGCATGAACCTTATTGACACCGCCGAGATGTACGGTGAAGGTGGTGCGGAAGAGATCGTTGGTGAGGCGATTGCCGAAGGTCGCGAGGATGTGTTTGTGGTCAGCAAAGTTTATCCGCACAACGCTACGCGAAGCGGCGCGATTAAGGCGTGTGAGCGAAGTTTGCGGCGACTCAAGACGGACTACATCGATCTCTATCTCTTGCACTGGCGCGGCGACGTGCCTTTGGCGGAAACAGTTGAAGCATTTCAGCAGTTAAGGGAAACAGGAAAGATCCTCGAGTACGGCGTGAGCAACTTTGACGTCGTAGACATGGAAGAGTGGGTTGCTCTGGCGGGCGGTGATGAGGTCGCTACCAATCAGGTGTTTTACAACCTGATGCATCGCGGGATCGAGTGGGATTTGATCCCATGGAGTCGCGAGCGGCAAATTCCGATCATGGCGTATTCTCCGGTGGCGCATAAAACGGACGAGCAGAAGCGCATGTTCAATGATAGTACTATCAGGTCCATCGCCGCCGAACACGGCGCCACACCGGCTCAAATCGCGCTGGCCTGGGTGCTTCGCGAGCCGGACCTGATTGCAATTCCCAAAGCCAGCCGGGCGGAACACATTCGCCAGAACCGCGCTGCGTTCGATATCCAGCTTACCGACGACG
>DASTOZ010000732.1:0-3282 GCA_035762365.1 Pyrinomonadaceae bacterium
GCCGGTTTACTTCGAGGCCGCAGCGGTGATCACGACGCTGGTGCTGTTGGGCCAGGTGCTCGAGTTGCGCGCGCGTAGTCAGACGGGAAATGCGATCCGTGCGCTGTTGGGTCTGGCGCCAAAGACTGCTCGTCGCATCAATGCGGATGGGCGCGAAGAGGACGTGCCGTTGGACCACGTGCACGTTGGCGATCGGTTGCGCGTGCGCCCCGGGGAGAAGGTGCCGGTTGATGGAGTGGTGGTCGAGGGTTCGAGCGCGATCGACGAGTCGATGGTGACGGGCGAACCGATTCCAGTCGAGAAAGGTGTGCGCGATCGTGTGGTTGGCGGAACCGTGAATGGCCGTGGTGCTTTCGTGATGCAGGCGGAGCGGGTCGGTTCGGAGACGCTGCTGTCGCAGATCGTGCAGATGGTTGCGGAGGCGCAACGCAGTCGCGCGCCGATTCAAAGGCTTGCAGACGTCGTGTCGAGTTATTTCGTTCCCGCGGTAGTTCTGATAGCGGTGGTTACGTTCATCGTCTGGAGCATATTCGGACCGGAGCCGCGGATGGCGTTCGGTCTCGTTAACGCGGTGGCAGTTTTGATCATTGCATGTCCGTGTGCGCTGGGGTTGGCGACGCCGATGTCGATCATGGTTGCGACCGGCAAAGGTGCGCAGACCGGCGTGCTGTTCAAGAATGCGGAAGCGATTGAAGTGCTGCGACAAGTCGATACGTTGGTTATCGACAAGACGGGAACGTTAACAGAGGGCAAACCGAAGTTGGTGAGTGTGATCACGGCGGCCGGAGTTGATGAAGTTACGTTGTTGAGGCTGGCCGCGAGTTTGGAACGAAGCAGTGAGCATCCGTTAGCGGCAGCGATTGTGGCGGGCACGGAAGAGCGTCGGATTGAATTGGTGGATGCGGTCGGATTTGATTCGATCACCGGCAAAGGCGTTCGTGGTGAGGTTGAGGGCAGGAAAGTCTTGCTTGGTAATCGTGCGCTACTCGAGGATGCCAACATCGATCACGGCGCGTTGACGGCAAAGGCTGAGGAGCTACGCGCGGACGGGCAAACGGTGATGTTCGTCGCGATCGACGGCAGACTCGCGGGCCTGCTTGGCGTCGCCGATCCGATCAAGACAACAACCGCTGAAGCGATCAAACAACTTCATGCCGAAGGCATTCGCATCGTTATGCTCACCGGCGACAGCCGCACGACTGCCGAAGCCGTCGCACGCAAGCTGCACATCGATGAAGTCGCTGCCGAAGTCTTGCCCAATCAGAAAGTGGACGTCGTGAAGGGATTTCAAAACGCAGGACGTGTGGTGGCAATGGCGGGCGACGGCATCAACGACGCGCCAGCATTAGCCCAGGCCGACGTCGGCATCGCCATGGGCACCGGAACCGACATCGCGATGATGAGCGCGGAAGTTACACTGGTGAAAGGCGACCTCCGCGGGATCGCGAGGGCGCGCGTTCTCAGCCGCGCCACGATGAGCAACATCAAACAGAACCTCTTCTTCGCGTTTGTCTACAACTCACTCGGCGTTCCGATCGCCGCCGGCATTCTGTACCCCTTCTTCGGTCTCCTGTTGAGCCCCATGATCGCCGCCGCCGCCATGAGCTTCAGCAGCGTCTCCGTCATCGCCAACGCCCTCCGCCTCCGCCGCGCACAGATTTAATCCAGCGAGAAGCCCCACAAACTACCCCTCCGCGTGTACTGGCGCACCGAGCGGTCGTGTTCGCCGGTCATCAATCGTCGCCCGTCGGGGGAGAAGGCGAGGGCGTAGATGGGCGAGGTGTGCGTCCCGATCGTCTTCACGAGTTTGCGACGGTTCACGTCCCATAGTGCGACCATTTTGTCGTCGCCGGCGGAGGCCACGTGTTTTCCATCGGGGGAAAATGCGACCGCCTTCACGCGTGCGCTGTGTTGTCCGACGATCGCCGTTTGCCGCAACGGATTCACTGTCCCTAACCGGATCAACTTGGCGTCTTCACCCGTCACGATCTGCGTACCGTCAGGTGACAGACTCATCGAGACGAGCGGCGAAGTGGTCCACTGCTGACGTTCAACCAACTCCCAGGTTCGCGTGTCAAGTACGACGATGGAACCGCTATCGTTTACACCAACGAGTCGGGTACCGTCGTTTGTGAAAGCCCCACTGTAAATCCCCCTCCAGCCATTGCGGTCTAAAAGCAGAGTGGCGCCAGTTTCAGCACTGTAGATACCGAACGTCGTTGCGACGAAACGGCGATCGGGCGATATTGCGAGGAAATAACACACGAAATCCCTGCCCGCGTTCGCAATCCAGCGTGGCTCATCACGGCCAAGGTCATGCCGCACAATGTATCCAGACTGATCCGCGGATACATACCAGCTTCCATCGGGCGAAAAGGCCACCGCTCCGACTCGCGTATGATGGCTGGTCAGCACCGACTCCTTTTGCCCGCTCTCAGCGTTCCAAAGAATCACGGACTGGTCCTCGCTGGAACTCAACAGGCGCTTTCCATCCGGTGAAAAGGCAATCGACCGCACGCCCCCGCTGTGTTCTCTGAGATTTGCTTCGAGCTCTCGATGGGTAACGTCCCAGATGAGAATCGCACCGTCGCCGTGAGTCGAAACCAACCAACGTCCATCCGGTGAGAAAGCCACCGACCAAACTGCGGAGTCGTATTCCAAGGGCGCGATCCTGGTCATCGTTTTGGCGTCCCACAGCAACACGCGTTCAGATCCGGACGCGATCGATTTGCCGTCTGCTGAGTAATCGACCGCGCGTCCATGGTCGTGATGGGCGGGTTGAGTCTGCAACGGCGATCTCAGATCCAGCAGATCAAACGTCTTCAGCGATCCGTAAGCATCGATGACGATCGCGCGCCGCCCGTCGGGCCCCAGTGCTAACCAGTTGCCGCCGCGATCCCTGTTGGAAATCCGGTGCGCGCCCGTCGCGACGTCCCAAACGTTGCCATGACTATCTGCAAGCAGACCACCATTTTCAGTAAAAACATAATTGCCATAGCCACCCACGCCGCCGGGAATCTCTCTTACTCTGTTCCACGACTTTGTTTCGCGAATGATTAAACTGTTGTCATTGGAATAGGCCAGAAGAGATGAATCCGGAGAGAAACTCGTGGCCGCAACTGGTCCTTGCTGTTCGTTCCAAACCATTTCTTTCGTCAACGACGCTGCGTTCCAAAGAATCGCGGTGTTGTCCTGCGCGCCGGTTACAAACCACTTGCCGTCAGGTGAAAACGCGACTGTCGTAACTGGACCAGTGTGGTCTGTCAGCGTCTTCAACCGCAT
>DASTOZ010000733.1:0-2868 GCA_035762365.1 Pyrinomonadaceae bacterium
ACCGAACTTCGCAAGCGCTCGCTTCGGTTCGGCTACGAAATCGTAAGGGCGGCCACCGGGCAAGTCGTCGCGGAAGGCGAGACCGGCCACGTCGTCACCGATCGAAGTGGACGCGTACGATCATTCCCCGAAGGATACGCGAAACGTTTGTTGTCTCCACCGATCATCAAGACCCATCCCGGTGCAGTCGTTCCCAGTGAAACGGCGCCGGAGTAACACGGTTTACTGTACTTCCAGCCAAAAAATCAGACGCTCCACTTCATGCCACAAGTACGTCCCTGACGGTGTTTCAAAATTAAGAAATCGGCGCTCAGGTTTTTGTAACTTTTCGGAGTTGAGATCGTTTTAGAGAAAAGCCTCGTTGTTAGTTGCGATAACAACGAGGCTCGGATGACAACACAAGTTCGATCGCCTTGCGGCGCTCAAAGCTGTATCGTCGACGCCCGCATCTTAGCGCACCTGGTGGCGAGCTTCAATCCAAGGAGTCGTTACCATGGGTCGCTTTGCATTATTTCTTGCTGTCGTCGCCCTCACGCTTTCGATTCACGTCCCGGCCCCGGCACAAACGCCCGAAGCCGCGGTAAATAACTTCAAAAACGCGTTGAAGAAAGCCGGAAACGGCGATCTGGACGGCGCAATTGAAGACTACACACGCGCGATCGCGTTGAGCTCTCGCGTCGAGGTTGCGAAATCGGGTAGCACTCGCACCGGAAACTCATTCACCGGCGCCGGCGAAGCATCGTCGGAAAGTAACGTCGTCGTCGTCGATCCGTTTATCGCGAACGCCTACAGCAACCGCGGACTCGCGCGTTATCAAAAAGGCGATCTTGAAGGTGCGATGACCGATCTCAACCAGGCGATCCGCATCCGGCCGACTCTGGCCGTCGCGTATCTCAATCGCGCGGCAGTGAAACGCGCTCAGATGGAACCGGCAGCGGCCATAACGGATCTCGACCGCGCGATCTCGCTCGACAAGAATTTGTTCCAGGCCTTCAGCAATCGCGGCAGTCTGCGGCTCGACATGGGTGATCCGCAGGGTGCGCTCTCCGATCTCAACCGTGCCATAGAGATCAAAGACGATCTGGCGGAGCCTTTCTACCATCGCGGCTATGTGCGACTGGCATTGAAGGATTTTGACGCTGCGATCGTCGACTTCGAGAAGGCAATAAAGTTGTCGCCAAACATGGCGTGGGCGTACCAGGGGCTCGGCACGGCGTGGATGTACAAAGGCTACATGGAGCGGGCGATCGAGAATTTCAATCTTGTGATTGCCAAAGATCCGGGACTGGCGTGGGCATATTGCAACCGTGGCGTCGCAAAGGTGTATCTCGGACAAGAGCCACAGGCTCAGGCCGATTTCGACCAGTGCGTGAAACTAAGACCTGATTTGAAGTCGCAAGTAGAAAAGCGTGCGGAACTGGCGAGGGCCTTGCGACGAATTGGTAAGGATGATTAGTGTTCGTGACCGAGGTTCAGGCGCTCGATGGATCTGGCGCGACCGGTAGTTTCGTCGATATCGATCACCGCCGCGCAGATGCGCACCTGGCCACTCGAATGCTCGGCGCGTTTCGCGATCACCGACGTGAAACGCGCAATCACATCGGATTTATTCATTCCTATAACACCGGCGTAACTGCCCGTCATTCCCAGGTCCGTTAGATACGCCGTTCCTTCCGGCAGGATACGCTCGTCAGCCGTCTGCACGTGCGTGTGAGTACCAACGACGACTGATACGCGCCCGTCGAGGTGCCAACCCATCGCAACCTTCTCCGACGTCGCTTCGGCGTGCACGTCCACGATCCGCACCTTCACTTCCGCCGGCACCGAGTTCAACACGTGATCGATGATGCGGAATGGATCGTCGGAAGGCGGCATGAACACCCGGCCCATCACGTTTGCGACGGCGACGGGTGTGCCTTTCGCTTCTCCGACCCAGAGACCGCTTCCGGGTGTGTTCGGCGGATAGTTTGCGGGACGGATCAGTCGCGGTTGTTTGCGGATGTAGTCGATGGCTTCCTTCTTGTCGAAAATGTGATTGCCGGACGTCATCACGTCGATGCCGTTGGCAAAAAGTTGCTCGCAGAGTGATGGAGTGACGGAAAAGCCGCCCGCGAGGTTTTCCGCGTTCATGATCGCGAGGTCGATGTTGTGTTGTTCGCGGAGATCCTGGACGCGTTCGAGCACGGCGATACGGCCGGGCTTCGCCACCACGTCTCCGAACATGAGGACTTTCATACGGGTGAATTCGTTAGAAACAAAAAAAGCCGCGCAATCACGGACCGATGAGCGTGATGAACGAATCACGATCTACGATTCACGATTCGCGGTTATCTGGCGAGAGGGAGATCCGCGACTGCCGTTCCGAAGCCGTAATTGAACCTGCATAGACAGGTGGGTGACCTCTTAATGCCGCAGCCTCTGGCAATTCTTAACGATGAAGAACTGCACTGGCTAGGCGACCTCGGTCTCCCGAATCAACGGCGTTGGCTCAATCATCGTACACTCGGTGACGAACACCGCAGAACGTTTCCCTCCGCCGCGACGGATAGTAACACAAGACCCTTCGATCTTAGTACTTTGTGTTTTGTACTTGGTACGGAGGTGGCTGGTTAAACGTTATTCGGTGCTTCTGCAAACGAACAAAGTACAAAGCACGAAGTACAAAGCTCATCCCAAGGAGAGCTTACCGGCGCCGCCTTGTTCGTGTTCGAGGGTGGAGCGGACTTTCAGCAGACGATCGAGCATTTCCGCACACTCCGCGCTGCGGGCAGCGAGTTGGGAGTCGGCTTGCTCGTGCATGTTCTTGAGCCGGTGAAGTTCGTCGGCAATATGAAGCGCCGCGAGAATTGCTACCTTCAACGAGTCGAC
>DASTOZ010000734.1:0-5838 GCA_035762365.1 Pyrinomonadaceae bacterium
GTAGGCGATGCCGTTCAGGACCGCTTCCGGATCCTGCACGTCGCCCGGTTGCAGCAGGCCCGTTAAGTCGATCCACGCCGTAACGCGACCGGTCTGCGGGTTGATCGCCGCGATTCGGTCCTGGTGCCAGATGTTCGCGTAAATCTCACCGTTCACGAACTCGAGTTCGTTGAGCTCGATAATGGGCAGTTTTCCGTCCACGACTGCGATGGTTTTTGTCACGCGAAAGCTGTCTGGATCGAGGAAACGAATACGATTCGATCCGTCGCTCAGGATCAGCGAGTGGCCGTCGGTCGTGAGGCCCCAGCCTTCGCCGTCATACTTAAACTCTCCGACCTTCTGAAAGCTCTGCGCGTCGTAGATAAAACCTAGATGATGCTGCCATGTGAGCTGGTAAATCTTGTTATTCAGCAGGGCGATGCCTTCGGCGAAATACGGCAGAGGGACGTCGACCTTCTTTAGTATCTTGCCGGTTTGGAGCTCGATGTTTCGCAGGCTCGACCGCCCTTCCTGCCCCGTGCTCTCCAGCATCTTGCCGTCGAGATAAACGAGTCCTTGCGTGAAGGCATTCGGGTCGTGCGGCCAAATGTTGACGATCTGGTAGCCAAGTGTGGGAACGACTGCGTTTGTCGGCGGATCGTTCGAAGCGCCGTTCGTGTTAGCGCCGCCGTTGCACTGCACGCAAAGCAGCGACAGGAGGATGATGAGAATCAGGAATATTCGGGCCATGACGGCATTTTCCGCTATCTGCCGTCATTTGTGAAATCCATGTTTGCGGAACTATTCGGTGATCACAACATGCCGGCCCTCGGCGTGGCTTTTGAGGTAGGCCTCGAGACGTTCCGTGTCTTCGTCAGACATCTGATGGATCCGGACGCCGAGCGACCATTTCTTCCTTCGCTCCTCGCCGGCGCGATCGTGTGTGACGAGCGCTACGACCGCTTCAATCGGTCCGTCCGGCAAGTCGACACGTACGAAAAAGAGCCGTCCGATGCGCGAGAGGTCGCCTTCGGTAAACCGCGCGCCGACGAGCGACAGGCTCATGCCAAACTTACTGATGCTCTCGCAGTGTCCGCGGGACGGCTCGGAGTAGGTCACCTTCCCGACCTGCACCTTGTCGTCGATCAGGGAGATCGCGGCCGGCAAGTGGACGTTATACCGCGCCCCTCGTCGACGGTTAACTCGCCCGGGCTTCTCTTCCGACGGCGCGCGCTGGGCCGTCCTGAGCGGGTCGAACCCCTTGAACACCAACCCACAGTTATTACAAAGAAGCTTATGAAGCCCAATCATCCGCAGCACGACGACCGCGTCATCATAATCGCGCTGAATCCTCTCACTCTCACACCGTGGACACCGCATGCCGCTTTGATGATAACCCGAACGGCTACCTCGCGGCTTGAGTTATAATATGGCCGCCCTTGATATGAACCTTGCGGACCAGGAAAACGACCCTATCGTCGGCCTTGATGCCGTAGTCGAGGCTTACAAGAAAGATGTGGATGTTACCCTCATCCGCGAGAACCTGCGTCTCACCGTGGACCAGCGTTTCCAGCAACTCATGAAGCTTCAACAGTTCGCCGAAGAGCTTCAGCGTGCCGGAAGAAAGGCGCGTTCACAACCGTGACGGACTTCACCGAGCTCATACGTTTGTCATCTGAAAAGCAAGTTGAGTTCATCATTGTCGGCGGCGCCGCAGCGACCGCACACGGGTCCGCCTGCCTAACCCTCGACCTCGATGTGGTCTACAGTCGTAGCGAGGCAAACATTAAAAACGTAGTGAACGCCCTGCAGCCCATTCACCCATACCTGAGGCGCCCCTCCCGGATTGCCATTTGATTGGAGCGTAGAGACGGTAAAAAAGGCCTAATTTTCAGGCTGACTACCTCGATGGGAGCTTTGGATTTACTAGGCGAGATCGTGGGCGGCGGAAGTTACGAACAACTGCTTCCAGATGCGATCAAGATTGAAGTGGGCGGTGTCGAATGTCTCTGTCTCAGCTTGGAGCGCCTAATCGAAGTGAAGCGCGCCGCCGGCCGCCCAAAAGATCTGGAAACCATCGCCGAACTGGAGCAGGTTATGCGAGAGCGCGAATCGTAATAGGGCCTCAGTTGTTCACCGGAAAAATAGCCCTTTATCTTTGAATGATAGTTTTCGCATCGATCCTTCGCCTTAGTGAGTGGCTCGAATTACTCACTAAGGAGAAGGAACGAAATGCGAACTATTAAACTCACATTAACCCTGATAACTCTTGCAGGACTGATCTCGGTGGCGGGGCTCGTGTTGGGGACGAGTTCCAAGGCAGCCCCAAACCCCGGAGTTACCGTAAATACTCACTGGAAAGGCTACGCGAGCTTTAGCCCGACGGGCGCTGGCCCAAACGTGGCGCGCTGCGGCGTGTTTCCCGAAAACGTCGAAGTCATCTTCGCGGGCTCCGGCATCGACAACCAGGGCGGAATTCTCACTAACAGCGTTTCCGCATGCCTCAACAACACGACCCAGATCGTCAGCGATCTGAAAGCCACCGACACGTTTACGGCAACAGGCGATCAGATCTTCATCGAAAGCGATCCGTTTGTGCAGGTCGTTGACCCAACCAACTGCGTCGTGAGCACCTCACACGCAATCGGTTTCAGGGTCGCCGGTGGAACAGGAAAATACGCCGGCGCCACGGGTCAAGGTCGCTACGAGATCGCCGGCAACCACACTCCATGCAACGGTGTCACCATACCCAACACTGTCTGGTTTGAAGGCATCTTCCAATACTAGTAAACAGGGCGCCATCGAACCGAGGCCCGCGAGAGTTTTCACACCACTCTTGCGGGCTTGGTTTATTATTGACGCCGCATGCCGACCATCAAACCACTCAACAAACTCGTCACCAAAGCACGCAACCTCCGCGACCATCACCGCGAACGCCACCGGCCCAGCGGATTCGGATTCGCGCTCGCCGATCGCATCGACTTTCTCGACCAATCACATTGGGACAATGTCACGTCACACGACTCGCTCTTCCTCTCGCGCCGTTACTTGCGCGTGCTTGAAGACGCCGGCCCTGACAACCTGCGACAGCGCTACGCCCTGGTCTTTCGCGACAAAGAACCAGTCGCGGCAATCGCCGCTCAGAGTGTGACAGTCTCACTCGCACGACTGCGACGGAAATCCACGAAAGACATCCCGTTGGACGGACTCGAGGAAAAACTGCTCGTCTGCGGCAACCTGCTTTCATGGGGCATGCACGGCATCTCGTTCGCGCCAAACGTGGACCACGAACCGCTTTGGCCCGCGGTTGCCGAAGCGATCTATCGCCTGCGGCGCGTCGACAAACTGTTCGGCGACACCGCCTTCGTGATGGTCAAAGACATTCCGGACGCGTACGCGACTTCCGCAACTGCACTTTCGCGCTTCTCGTATCGCGAACTCGAAACGGAACCAAACATGGTCCTCGACATCTCGCCGAAGTGGAAAAGCTACGACGACTACCTCGCGAGTCTCACGTCGAAATACCGCAAACAGTCGAAACAGATCGAGAAGGAAGTGGACGCGGCGGGATGTACAGTCGAGGAAATCAAGGGCGATGAGATCGCCCGCAATGCCGAGCAGCTACATGCGCTCTATCTTCAGACTCACAAGAACGCGCGACTCCGGCTGGTGACACTGCCTGTCGCCTTCCTGCCGACACTGGCCCAACAACTCGGCGACGACATGCGCTTCACGGTGCTGAAGAAAGGCAACACGTTGCTGGGATTCGTGACGACGGTGAAAGACGGCGAGACGGCTGTCGGTTACTACATCGGCTTCGATCGAAAATCCAACGCCGAGTTTCCAATCTACTTCCGCTTACTGCAATCGGTGATCGGTCATGCGATCTCACTCGGCTGCACGCGTCTGTCGCTGGGGCGCACGGCACTCGAACCGAAAGCACGTCTCGGCGCGCGCCCCGATCCGATGCGCATCTGGATCCGCCATCGCATCCCGATGCTCAACCTGATCGTCCGGGGACTGCTGCACACGATCGACGATCACGAAGAGCCGCCGCAGCGCAATCCGTTCAAATGAACTTCACCTGCTCGCGATCTGCGTCAGCCAGATGTCAGCTTCCGCGGCAACGTAGGTGAAGTAAATCGTGCGGTTGTCACGCGAGATTGCGGGACTGCCGATGTCGACGTCTTGATCCGTCACCGTCATCAGTTGCCGCTGTTTTCGCGATTGCGTGTCGAAGAGCAAGAGGTTTCCCTGGCTGACGAAGAGCAGGTGTCGATTGTCTCCGAGCCAGATGGGCCAATCGCCAAAGTCCGTCAACCAATCGTAAGTCTTGGTCTCGAGATCGTAGACGCCAATGCCGGAATGCACGCCATTCGGAAGGTGCTTGATCCCCGCCAACTTCTTCCCGTCTGACGACCACGACCAGCCTTCGAATGAGAGGCTCGCATCATTCAGCGGCGCTAAATACACGAGCTTCTGATCTCCCCACGACTTGTCAGGACTCATCACAACGCAATCATTTCTCGGCGAGTGAACGGAATACGCGATCATGCTGCCATCGTAAGACCATGGCGAGTAATGTCCACCCGAGCTTTGCGTGAGTTGACGCAACCCTGAACCATCGCGGTTCACGATCCAAAGCTCGTAATCACCGCTGCGTCGCGAACTGAACGCGATGCGTTGTCCGTCCGGAGACCAGCGCGGCCACGCGTAACGATATTCGCCTGGCGTGAGATCGCGCTGCTCCGTACCGTCGGCACGCATTACGTAGATATGCCGCTGCTGGCCCATCGAATACGCCGTCAGCCGTTGGCCGTCCGGTGAAGGATCGGGAAACCAGAGTTGCATCGACCCTTCAGTGATCGAGATCGGCTTGCCGACAGTTCCCTGTGCCGCATTGAACGAAACGCTGCGCAGGTTCCTCGTTTCAGTTTGCGCTGAATACGCCAACCGCCCGTCGCGCGAAAAACTGAGATGCAGCACAGACGTCGTTGCGCCGATCGACGTCACGGCTTCGGGCACACCGGAAGTCACGCCAGTGTTCTCGTCGATTGCGATACGCCAGATGTTCGAACTGCCGCCACGATTGCTCGAAAAGTAGAGGTACTTCCCATCGGGCGACCAAACCGGATTGAGATCCGTAAATGAACCATCGGTGACCGCCACCGCTTCGCCGCCGTTTGCCGGGATGGTCCAGATGTGTTCTCGCTGACCGTACCTGTCGGGACGGCTCCAGTAAGCAATCCGCTTCTGACTCGGAGAAAACACGGGCTGAAGCGCATCACCTTCCGAGATTCGCTGGCGCTGGTTTGTGTTTACATCGATGGTCCACAGCTCGCTTTTAGTCGGGCGTGTAGACGGCTGCGGGATCTTCTCCGTGCCAATCACGATCGTTCCACCGTCGAGCGACCACGAGGGGCTGTAACCAAAATCGGCGATCCGCGTCGGCGATCCGCCGCTCGCGCTCATGACGTAGATGCCGCCGCCGTCGCGTTCCGAGCGAAACGCGATGCGGTCGCCAGTGGGCGAGAATGCGGGTTGGGAATCGTCCGTCGACGAATCTTTCGTCAGATTTTTCGAATCGCCGCTGCCGATCGTTTGAGAATAAATGTCCCAGTTTCCGGACGCGCGGCCCGCGTAAGCGAGCGACTTGCCGTCGGGCGAGAGCGCGGGAAAGAATTCCGGACCTGACTGATAGGTGATCTGTTCGAAGTTGGTGGCCTGTGGACTGCTTACGGTTTCGTTTTGCTCGAGGTATCGCATCAACAGGAATCCGACAGCGAACAGCACGAGGATCAGTGCGGCTATCAGCGCGGTGCTTCTCGCATTGAGAGATCGCGTGGGCGGCGATGCGAT
>DASTOZ010000735.1:0-3808 GCA_035762365.1 Pyrinomonadaceae bacterium
AACAAGCGCCGAAAATCAGCGGGCGCGATTCCCTGCCCCGTGTCTGCTACTTCCGCACGCACGATGCCGGTGTCGACATCTCGATTAGTCGTAACTGTAACCACGCGCTCGTCGTCGACACGAGCCAGCGCGTGCAACGCATTGTCGATCAGATTTACAAACACTCTTTTGATCTGTTCGACGTCGAGCATGGTTGCCGGAAGTTCGGGATCGAGTTGCACGTCGATGCGCGCGCCGTCGAGCCGTCCTTCGTACAAACCGACGGCCTGGCTCACGACTTCGTTGAGATTCGCAAGCTCGAGTCGCGTGGCGGGCAGACGCGCGAAACGCGAAAATTCGTCGACCATGGCCTTCAAACCCGCGACTTCCCGGCCGATCGTCTCGGTGCATTCGGCGATCACCGCCGCGACTTTGCCGTCGTCTGCACGGTCTTCCGTCGTCGCGCTCGCGCCGTTGCTGCCGCCGTTCGCATTTGCCCGGGCGTAACTCTTCGCGATGCGTTCGGCGGAAAGCTGGATCGGCGTCAGCGGGTTTTTGATCTCGTGGGCCATCCGGCGCGCGACTTCACTCCAGGCCGCGGCTCTTTGCGCCGTCAACAACTCCGACAAGTCTTCGATGACCAGCACGACACCGGGCCGGGGACCTTTCGAATCGCGCATCGCGGTCGCCGTCATCGCTACCGGCAGTGGTCCACCGCCGTTCATGCCGCCACCTTCGAGTTGCGTCTGCTCCGTCGCGTGACCGATGCGACGCGCCCGGCGCAGCAGTCGATCGACTACGAGCCAGTCTTCGATAGCAATCAACCCCTGCAACTGCGGATTGTCTTCGATGCGATCGACCAACCCGAGCATCCGCTCCGCCGATCGATTCAACGTCGTCACGCGATCGTTCTCGTCGACGGAGACGACGCCGGTCGACAGTGACTGCAACACCGTTTCGATGTAGTTGCGACGCTCGCGCAGCGCCAGGTTCTTGTCGCGCAACTCCGCGGCGCCGGCTTCGATGCGGCTGCGATTCTCCGCGAGCTGCGTCGTCATCTGATTGAACGACTCAGCCAGCAACGCCAACTCGTCGTCGGCGATCGTCGTCACGCGATGTGAGAGATTGCCGCGCGCGATCTCGTTCGAAGCCTCGGCCAGCGCTTTGATCGGCGTCGCGATGCCACGCGCCAGATAGATGGCGACCCAACTCGAAACAAACAACAGGATCAGCGTCATCAATCCGAGCGTCGAAACGCCCAGTAACCGCACGCGCCGCTGCTTCCCGACGAGATCCTGATAATCGCGCTCGGAAGCACTGATGAAATCGTTCAGATCGTTTGTTGCTCGTTTCGGCCGCGCGATGGTCAGCGTTTCCGAGTTGTTCAACGGCACGGCCATTACATCGTCGCTGGGCGGCAAGTCCGAACGGCTACGCATCAACACTGTCCCATCCGGTCCAACAATCTCGACGCTCGCCAGTTGGCCCGAGGCGACCACCTGGTCCAACGTCGCCTGTCGATCCTCGGGAGCTTGCTTGTTGAGTAACACGACCAGCAACGACGCATTCTCGCGCAACGTCCGCTCGTTACTCTCGAGCGTCTCGCGTTGCACTCGTTGCGCCTGTTGCAGAATCTCCTCCGGCAATGGGTTGAACCACTTCTCCAGCGAACGATTCAGAAACAGGTACGAAAACGCGGCCATCGCCGTGATTGGCAGGAAGCTGATGGAGATGAAGTAGACGAGCAGACGCGTCTTGACCTTGGAACCGAGTTGCCGTTCTTGTCGCTCGCGCCGCAACTTCAGCAGATTGCGAACAAAGATAAACAGGAAGACGACGAACGCGACGAAGTTGAGCGTCGAGAGCGCGTAGAGGACCAGTGTGTCCGACGCGGTGTCGGGGCGAATCACGGTCCACAGCCAAAGCTGTTGCGACACGATAATCGCGAGCAACAGCAGCACCGTAACGCCCAGCACCCACAACAACGCACGGCGGCGGCGGCGGATTCGCTCGCGTTGCTCGGGCGTCAGATTTTCGCGGTTTTCGGCCATGAACGTTGCCAAAGTCTAGCACACCGATAACGCGGATCCGTTGTGTTGCTGCTAGAATGCCAGCCACTTTCATGGGCCTTCATGACGTCTTCATTAACAAGGTCGGACGGCTGCGAAGCGGATGGCGGTTGGCGCTGTACGTGTTCGCGCTGATTGCCCTGTCGTTCTTGTTGGCGACGATCGTCCGTGTCGTGTTTGTGGTCGGCCGCGACTTTGTCTCCATTCCGCATGCCAGTTACTTCGCCAACGCGACGTTTCGTTTCATGGAACTCGCAGCCGCGCTTGGAGCAGGATACTTCTGCGCGCGAATCCTCGAGGGACTGCCGTGGCGATCGCTCGGTCTGACGTTGCACGAAGGCTGGGTGCGAGACCTGGTCATCGGAAGCACGATCGGCATAACGGCACTGGCGTTCGGCGTGGGGATCGCGGCCGCTGGTGGCGGGCTGCGTTTTTCGTTCATTGGCACCGGACTGTTGGTTGCGGCAGGAAAGTCTTTGCTGGCTTTCGGTGTGCTGTTGCTGATCGCGGCACTCGCCGAGGAGGCGATGTTCAGAGGCTATCCGCTGCAAACGTTCACGCGCGCCGGGCTCGTGTGGTTTGGCGTGCTTTTGACCTCGCTGCCGTTCGGCATCGCGCATCTGCTGAATCCAAACGTCGTGCCGGGAATCACTTTCGTGAACACGGTTATTGCAGGCGTATGGCTTGCGCTTGCGTATTTGAAGACCCGCAGTCTCTGGTTCCCGTTGGGTGTGCACTGGGGTTGGAACTGGGCGCTCGGCTGGTTGTTCGGCCTGCCGATTAGCGGCCTGAATCTTGTCCCCAACACTTTACTGACAGGGCAGGATCTCGGTCCCGCATGGCTTACAGGCGGCACTTACGGCATCGAAGGCGGAATCGCGGGCACCATCGCGCTCGTCGTCTCGATATTGTTTATCTGGCGCACTCCGCTGGTTTCTCCCACGCCTGAACTCCTGAAACTTACTTCCGAAGAAAACCCTGTTACGTCGTCTCGCGTATCGCTGTTGTCCTGATCGTTGTTAACACTCTCCAATTCTCTCCCGTCTTAGTCGATGTCAAAACCGGATCGAGGCAACGCGATGTACGAGCTTGACGCGACGGCGGATGTGCTTCTGATGAGACCGCAGGCAAACGCCGCAAGACCCCAGGAGAATGAGACCTCGGTCGAGGCCGTGCTGGTCAGCGCGGCACTCGCGGGCGACCGTGACGGTTTCGGACGGCTTTACGATCTTTACGCGCCGCTCGTCCACGGCATCCTGCTCGCTCGGGTCCCGCGCGGCGAAGTTGCCGATCTGGTTCAGGACATCTTTCTTCATGCGTTCAGGAAGCTGAACACGTTGCGCGACCACGGGGCGTTTGGGCCATGGATCGCAATGATCGCGCGCAATCGCGCCGTCGACTTTCATCGACGCAGGCGCGAGACGGTCGAGATAACTGACGATGTGCGCGGCAGCAACACTTCAGACTCACGAGCAACAGAGATTCTGGAGTTGATTCGCAGCCTGCCTGACGCTTATCGGGAAACGTTGGTGCTGCGGCTCGTCGAGGGAATGACGGGACCTGAGATCGCGGCACGTACCGGGCTGACACCCGCGTCGGTGCGCGTGAACCTTCACCGCGGAATGAAACTGTTGCGACAGAAGCTGACGGAGGGGCTATGAACGACGATTACCTGTGGGACAAGAGCGGCGAGCCGGATCCGGAGATTCAGGAACTGGAAAACATCCTGGCGCCGTTGCGCTACCAGCCAGCGCCGCTCG
>DASTOZ010000736.1:0-2627 GCA_035762365.1 Pyrinomonadaceae bacterium
GCGGCGACCGTCAGACCATCAGGGGGAGCGGGATACGGCGACATGATGTGAACTCTGACGAAAGAGTCGTCGAGCAGTATCGCGCCAAAAGTCGTCCTGGTTTTTTCCAGTGCGACCTTTCGCAACTCCTTGTTCAGACCGAAGACCTCGTTCGAAAAACCGAGCGCCGGTTCGGTCATTTTCCAGTTGTCCTCGAGGAGCCGTTTGACGTGCTCAGTTTCGACTGCCGTTTTTTTCGCCGTCCGAGCCTGCTCGCGAAAGAACTTCACTACGTCTTTGATCGAATCATCAGTGCGATAAGCACCGGCGGCGATCCACGTCGAGCCTTTTGTTTCCAGCAATCGAGTCACAACTTCGGGCATCGCAGTGGAGTTCGGGTATTGGGGCACGCCGAGCTCGTTTTGAGCGAAGACGGGAAGCGCGAAAGCGCCGGCGACGACGATCAGTATCAAGACGGAAGTTAAACGTCTCATCGTGAAAATCCTCGGACTGGTTTTACACCGATCTGCATGAGTTTGTCGCGCGCGTTTCCTGACGGTGTCACCCGCAGTCGTACGCGGCCGTACTGAAACCGCGATTTTGCTGGGCAAACTGCTTCCTCCCCGCTTTCTGACACGAATTCTCCACAGTTTTGCATGTTTAAAGAACTTTATTCTTTGCTAGACTGCCCTCCCCCGACACACTTTTTGGCTCCCCGAAGGTGCGTGGATTGCCCCGACTCCTCTGTGACATGACCAAAACGGCGCTATAGCCAAGGGACAGCTACACCCGCGAATTCCTGGAGTATCTAATGAAGCGTTTTCCTTACCCGATACTGTGGAGCCTCTTTGCCTCAGTTTCTTTGTTCTTTCCATTCATTTTCGAAGCCAGAACCCGGGCCCAGTCGCTTACAACCTTAGAACCCACAGACTTTCAAATGGCCACGCTGGACTCCACCTCCGATGTTCAGCACGGACGCAAAGTGTCCGACGACCTGCTCAAAAGAGTCGCTGACGGCAAGGGGGCCGAGTTGGTTCGTGTCGTCATCCAACCAGCCAGTCAGTCGGATCTTACGATCGACAGCGCAATCGAGACCACAGGCGCGAGCGACATTCGCAAGTTGAAGAATTTCAAAGTGCGTATCGCGACGTTGCCGGTGCAAGCAGCCGTCGCGCTTGCGTCGCGGTCCGACGTTTCTTACGTTTCGCTGAATCGCAACGTGCAACCAATGGGTCACGTCACGCGCACCACCGGCACAGATCAAATCCGCGGCAACAGCACCAGCGGAAACAACAACACCTCGCTCGACGGCTCCGGTATCGGTATCGCGATCCTCGACTCCGGCATCGACACTGGCCACGCATCGTTCCTGAACGGCTCGAACAGCGTGCGTGTCGTTTACAGCGAAGACTTCACGAACGAAGGACGCACTGACGATCCTTACGGACACGGAACTCACGTCGCTTCGCTCGCCGCCGGCAACGGCCGAATCTCGAACGGCGAATACCGCGGCATCGCACCGAACGCAAACCTTATCAACCTGCGCGTATTGAATTCGCAGGGTGTGGGCACGACTGGACACGTGTTGCGCGCTCTCGACTGGGTCGCAACTAATCGAGCCGTTTACAACATCCGCGTCGTGAACATGAGCCTTGGCATGCCCGCGATCGACTCCTATCGCAACGATCCGATCTGTCGCGCCGTGCGACGTCTCGTAGATGCGGGCGTCGTGGTGTTAGCGGCCGCGGGAAACAACGGTAAAGACGACGACGGCGACAAGGTCTACGGCCGCATCCACTCGCCTGGCAACGAACCGTCCGCCATCACTGTCGGCGCATCGAATACTTTCGGCACCGATGAACGAAACGACGACGGCGTAACGTCGTACAGCTCCCGCGGACCGACGCGAAGCTTCGTCACCGACGATGACGGCGCCAAATACTACGACAATCTGATCAAGCCTGACCTGGTCGCGCCCGGCAACAAACTGATCGACGCCGAAGCTGACAACAACTACCTCGTAACGCAAACACCTTCATTGGACGCGGGCGTCAGCGGCGCTGAGGATCGCAAGATGATGTACCTGAGCGGAAGCTCGATGGCGACACCGGTCGCCGCGGGTACAGCCGCGTTGATGCTTCAAGCAAATCCAAGCCTGACGCCAAACCTCGTGAAGGCCCTGTTGATGTACTCCGCGCAACCTCTCGCCGGCTTCAATATGTTCGAACAAGGCGCGGGACAATTGAACGTGGCTGGCGCGGTGCAGTTGGCGAGGTTAGTACGGACCGATCTGAATGGCGCCACCAGTGTCGGATCGCCTTTGCTTACCGGCGACGCACCGGCGCCGCAGACGACGATCGGTAACTACACGTTCACCTGGTCGCGCGGCATCGTGCTCAATCAGACGTATGCGACCGGAGTTGATCTAATCACCAGGTATCAACTCAGTTACTCGCTTGGCAGTTTGCTCGGCAGTGGCGTCATCACGGGCGACGGCGTGCTCCTTCCGGATCCGTCGATCTTTTCTGACGGTGTGATCACGGGCGACTCGATCCTTACGAGCTATGGGGTAATAACGGGTGACGGTGTTTCGTTCCTCGCGATCAGCATGCTGTTCCAGAATCTTCTGGCAGACGGCGTGATCACGG
>DASTOZ010000737.1:0-7138 GCA_035762365.1 Pyrinomonadaceae bacterium
ACCAGCGACAACACGATCATCGTCGCGAAGACAGGTCGGCGAATACAGATTTCGGCTAGTTTTTGCATTCTGTTGGTGCTTGGTACTTTGTGCTTGGGTTTTGGGTTTTCGGACTTGGGTCTTTGGTCTTAGGTCTTTATGCTTCAACGACAAACACAAAAAACTAAGAACTAAGAACTAAGCACAAAGAACAAAACCGAAGACCCAAGACCTAAGACCAAAAGCCATCACTCGACTACTTCGACAGCCTGGCCGGATTGCAGGTTGCCCGGATCGACGATCACTTTCTCGCCCACGCTGATCCCGGCGACGATCTCCGTAAATTCCGCATTTCTGCGTCCGGTGGTGATTGGTTTTTCAAGCGCTTTGCCGTTCTGCACGACGATCACCTTTTCGATTCCCGCGAAGGTGACGATCGCACTGTTCGGAACTGTGACAGCCATCTTGGCATCGTTCGTCACGATTTCGGCATGCGCGAAAGAGCCGGGCCGAAGTTTCCCATCATTCCGGACGTCGGCTTCAACCATCAGCATGCGGTTTTGTTCGGCGATCACCGGACTCAGGCGCATGATCTTGCCGAGGTAAACATTCGGGTCGCCTTCGACGGTCACGCGCACATCCTGACCGGTGTGGACCGTTCGCGATTCGCGTTCAGGTACCTGCGCACGCAGCCGCAACGGGTCCATCCGAACGATGTTGACGACGGGCGCGCCGGCCGCGAGGTATTCGCCCACGCTCGTACGTTTCTCCTGCACGATGCCGTCAAGGGGAGCGATGACGTTCGTATCTTTCAATTGCTGTCGCGCGAGCGCGAGCTCCGATCGTCGTTGGGCCAACACGCCCTGCCGGTTGCGAATCTCTTCGTAAGCGTCCTGGTATCGACCTTCCGCGACTTTGAATACTGAAACAGCAGAATCGAATTCGGCTTTCGCGATGATGCCCTGCTCGACCAGCCGCGCCGCTCGATCGCGATTGAATCGCGCTTCGTCGAGCACCGCACGAGCTTGTCGTACGGTTGCGGTCTGTTCGGGATCGACGCGGTCGTCGTTGCCTTCAGGCGACAACCCCAAACGCGCTCGCGCCTGCGCGAGCGAAGCTTCTGCCTGCTGCACGCGCAAACGGTAGTCTTCGGAATCGACAGTCGCGATCGTCTGCCCGCGCGAAACGACCGATCCGAGGTCGACTGAAATCACACGCACACGCCCGGGAACTTTCACGCTCACAGTCGTCTGATCGTAGGCAGCGAGGGTGCCGGTAGCGGTGACTGTTTCACCGAAAGGTGTTTCGGCGACGGCAGCAGTCTTCACTTGTCGCGCGCCCGCCGGCGCTCCGGGTCGATTCTGTCCCTGACGCTGTTGCGCCTGGTAGTCACTCTTGCAGGAGGCGAAAAAGAGTGCCGCCACTATGAGCGGCACGCATATGAAATAAATCTTGCGCTCGGGCATCCGGGGCAGTTTAACACGCACACGGGCCAACTTGGAGTCCGTCAACGGAACTTTACATTCCTTTACATTTCTATTCCGGAAGGTCAAAAACTTCGCCGAATAAGGTAGGAAAACTTGATGAAAATCGTCCTCGAGTTACGGCGGAAGCCCGGCACGACTTCAGGCTTGAATGGGTGAAGACTGTCGTAGTTCAGGTCGTCGTTGTAACCGGCGTAGAAGGCTGTGCCCGGGCTGGGGGTCCAACCAAACAAGGCCTGTGAGCGCAACCTGGAGTTGAGCGTGTTGTAATCGAGAATCAAGCGCGCGAACGTCGCGTTCGTGAACTGATATGTGCCGCGGAGGGTCAGGATGTTGATCTTGAACGCGTAGCGATCCGTGTCGTAACGCTTTAGCTCCTGGTGGTTGATGCTGAACTGTGCGCGCAACTCGTTTGTCGGTTGATACGTGAGGTTCGCGTTCAACTGAAGCAGATTGCCACGTCCTGGATCGAGTGGTGCAACGGCCGTGCAAACTGCCGGTCGATCCGGATCGTTCGGATCGCATTTTCCGGCCGCTTCGGCGGCAGCCTTCCGCGCCGCTAACTCGAGGGCGAACGGACTGACACGCGGGTACTTGTTACTGCCGCTGCCAAAGTCGAGATCCATGTGGCCCCAACGATGTGTAACCTGTCCGTTGATTTGAATCTGCTTGTTGGGGTTCGAACCGGCATAGACGGAGAGGTGCTGCTTGCTTGAAGAGCGTTCGTTGCCTGGTCCAAAGAAGGTACACGGAGGACGCCGCTGATCTTTCGGCAGGAGAAGATCCTGGCCGCCCGGATCGCACGGTCTTGCTTCTCGCGTGGCGCCAAACTCGCGATCGAACAACCGCTCGTAACCCGGTTCCCACCACGCGCCGACCCAACTGTTTCGCGGCAATTGTAATTCGACGAGGTTCTCGATTTCCCACGTGTACATCCGGCCCTGCCAGTCGTAATCGACGTGGGCGAAGGAGTGAAAGTGGGTCGAGATGATCTTTTTCTTGGGATCCGGATCGGAGTTATGACGGAAGCTGGCGGAACTGAAGTTCGAATTGGTGCGTTGAACGAAACCAACGTCTGCGCGGTAGTCCTGCGTGAACCCCTCGCCGTAGATCTCCCATCCCCAGTTGCGGCCTGACACGTTGTAATTCGCGGTGTAACCGAAGCCGTTGCCGGTTCGATATCGGTTGATGCCGTCGTCGGGATCGAAAAAGAAGTTTCGTGAAGTGGTGCCGAGCACCTGGAAGTTCGTGGTCGTTTGCTTGTCGAGACGGAAGCGGCCGTCAAAGCCGAGCACCTGATTGTGTTTCTCGATGAAGTTGTAGCTCGTCGCGATCATTCCCAGCGAGTTTTCGCGGCCGACGTCGCGCTTCAGACGCAACACCCCGATGTACGCGTTTTTATCCACGAAGCGTTCGGCGTTGCAGACTTCTGTCGGCTTCAACAGCGCACGGCGCTCGATACATGACGCCAAAGAGCCGCGATCGTCGGCGCTCAGGTTTCCTGGTCCATTGTCGCTCGCGACCATGATTCCGAATGTGTTGCGCCCCATCTTGCCCGTCGTCTTCACGGCGACGTCCGGATCGACAATGGAACGCGTGTGGACCGCGGTGATCGGAGTCTGAAAGATCTCGATGCCTTCGAGGAAGAACGGACGCTTCTCGGGAAAGAAGATCGGAAAGCGCTGGTTCGCGGTGACGACGAGTTGATCAGCTTCGACCTGCGCGAAGTCAGGATTGATCGCGAGATCGACTGTCACCGCGGAACTCGGAATAAACTTCGCCGTCAATCCGAGATCGAGCCCGACAGGCTCGTTGACGATACGACCTGGATCGCCACCCGCTGGTACCGGCGGAAAGGAACCCACGAACCGGCTGTTTTGCGAAACGGTCACACTCGGAATCAACTCGATCGTTCGTTCGACTGAAATGCCTTCGAGTCCGGTCAGGTGTCCGGCCTGGCTCAGATTGCTGTCGATGCTGCGCGAGAACGGCATCCACGAATCGAGCTCATTTTCGAGTCGCTTGATACGACGGAAGAAATGCGCGCCCCACAGTTTCCCCTTACCGGCTTCGAAGCGCAGCGACTTGAACGGGATCGCGATCTCGACAGTGAAGCCCGTCTCGTGAACCACGCCCTTCGACTCCATTAACAGATCGACGCTGAAGTCTTCGCCACGACCTTCGGTGAGAATGCCGTCCGCCTGAATCCCGACCGGGTTGAAGAAAGCCTCGAACGCTTTCCGCTTGTCGTTGAAAGTGTCGAGAAAGAAGCCGACGTAATCGTCGTTGAAAATGTTGTCGCGTTTGGCGATGGTGGAGCGGATCTTGTCGGGTTCGTCGGTGGCTTTAAATGCGATGTAGAGAAACTTCGGATCGAAACCAAGCAGGACTTCGGTTGGTTTCGAGGGAGGAGTGTTGTCGCCGGGTTGAATCTGGTAGAAGTCTTTCAAGACCACTGCTTTCTGCCAGACTTCTTCGTTAAGCTTGCCGTCGATAACCGGTGGCTGTTCGAATTTCGGGAGCACCACCGGTTGCGACTTTTCGGGCGGCAGCACGAAGCTGCCTTTCGCGGCGGCGGACGGCGCGGGAGCAGATGTCAGATTCTTAGCTTGTGCCGGGCTTTTCGATGGTGCGGGCGATGGCGTGGGAGTGGACTTCGCGGCGGCTGGTGCGGGCGTCGAAGCAGCTACCGAAGTCGGGGTTGCAGTCGTCTGCGCGTTTGCGCAAACGGCGCATGCCAGTAGCAGCATGTACGCAAGGATACACGTCAGACTTTTCATTAAAAACAGCTGGATGTTCGATTGTGTTCCGAGCAGCCGCGCGAAAAGGAACACCAGAATTAGTTACGGGGGCGAAGAAGAATCTGCCCGTCGCCGGTTCTGAGTATGAATACCTGGCCGCCATTGCCGATCTTCCACCGCTTTAGACGAGGGGAACGGGTGATATCTTCCGCAACGGTGAAACCGCCTTCGTTGTTGATCTCTTGCGGTAAGTTGGTTTCGATCGTGAAGCTGGAACCGGCCGGCACCGTCAACGAGATCTCGCCATCGCCGGTCCTTGCTGAAAGGGCCTTGAAAACACCGTCGAGTGCAATCGCGCCATCGCCAGTGCGCGCATCTACCTGACCATCAAACTTCGAAATCTGAATAGTGCCGTCGCCGGTGTTGACCTGTAATTGGCCGCCACTGTTTGAAACTTCGATCGCGCCGTCTCCGGAACGAAGAGTGATCTCGCCGGAAACTCCATCAAGCGACACACCGCCGTCTCCCGACGAAACGTGCAACGCCGACTGTCGCGGAACGAACACCTCGAAGGCCACAGTCGCGTTTCGTTCGTTGTCGTTCCTGGCAGTAATCGCGATGATTTGACCGTGCTGTTCAGTGATGATGTCGATCTGTTTCAGGCTCTCGTCGTCTTCCGCAGCCGACGTCGCCGTGTACTGCACTTCCGGCTTGTCCCAACCGTGCACAGTCACGTTGCCGTCGAACGTGCTGATGTTCACGCGCGGCGAGCCGCTTACGGCAAACGACTTCGTTTCTTTGGCGGTTTTGGTGTAGCCCTGCTCGACAGGCGCGGGTCTGACTTTCTTGTAGACCTTGATTTCGTTCTTTAGCTGTTGCTGTTGCTGAAGCTGCTCTTGCTGCTGGCGCATAATCTCGCGTTGGGCACGCTCGACGTCTCGCTGCGCCTGACGCAACGCGGCATCCACCTGGCGCTGCGCGTCACGCTGTGCTTCGCGTGTCCGACGCGACGTTTCGATACTGATGCGAGTCGCTTCAGCAATCGATCTCGCCTGTTCCACTCTCGACGAGGCCTCGTCTTCGCTATCCTCATTTGCGTCTTCGCGGAACTTCTGCCGGTCGATTATCACGGAGGTTGCGGGACTGATAGGTCGTCCGTCCTGTGCGTGAGTGATCTTGATCGAGCCGTTGACGTTCCCGATTTTGATTCGCGGCCCACCAGTTCCGATCTGCCCCTCGAGGTCGTGCCCCACGTACTCACCATGCCGGACCTGCAAACCAAAATCGTTGGTGATACCGCCATGAACCGTGCCCGCGCGAATCGAGGCATTTGCGTCTGACGGAATGATCAGGGTGACGCCGCCGTTCACCGAGCCGAGTGAAATCGGCTTCGATTCTTCGACCCGTGTAAACGTCGCATGCAATTGACCGTTGATGGTGGAGAGTTTTGCCTCGCCCATCAAACCACGCGCGACGACTTTG
The DNA here is from genome assembly GCA_035762365.1 of Pyrinomonadaceae bacterium. Classification (GTDB taxonomy): domain Bacteria; phylum Acidobacteriota; class Blastocatellia; order Pyrinomonadales; family Pyrinomonadaceae; genus PSRF01. The sequence goes on from DASTOZ010000737.1 coordinate 5,687, forward strand.
CCGTTGATGGACGACGCTTTGACGTCACCTTCGACGCCGTCGATATCGAGCGAGCCGTTAACCAGCTCGATCGATTCGAGAACGGCCTTGCGCGGAACGGTCAGCGTGTATTCGACGATGGCAGGATTGTTGTAGCGCCGTTCGCCGCTGTTGAAGGTCTGGTTTTCGTCGGGATATTCGGTTTTGATTCTGATGTTCTCTTCAGTTGCCGTTACTTCGATCTTCGCTTCGTCCAATCGCTCTTTTCGATAGGCTTTTTTAATCGCATCGAGTTGAACTGCTGCCCGATCCCAAACTTTGATCTGTACGCCGCCATTGAGGTTTTCGAGACTGACTCGGCCAGTCGCCGACAGTGGATACGTTTGATGAAATTCGTCGCGGATTTCCTGGCTGGATTGCGCTGCATTACCCGTGCACTTCTCATTGTCCGGCACGGACGGCACGGGACGCTGGTCCTGAACAAACAAACCCGCCGCGCCAGTCGCAGCAACCAGGCCTGATCCGGCGCTCACGAAAGCGAGCAAAAGAATAACTATGGTGATGAGGCGCTTGTTCAACATGGTGGTCTCGGTTCCTTAAAGAGAGTCGCTTATCCTGCGCTGCGTAGATTCAGACTGCGGTTCAAACTCTTCAACATCTCGCGTTGCTCCGGCTTGATGATAATGTGCCGGCTCAAGTTTTTCACCTTCGGCACTTTGAACTCGAAGCTCGAAGGTAAAGCAAACTCGCCGTGGCCGTCACTATCGGCCATGATCGTGACTTTGAGATCAGCTTCACGCGGTATTTGCTTCCGCAGTTCGACTAATTCAATGTCGGCAGAGCGATTGGCTCGTAAAGCTGCAACCGCCTGTGCGTCACGACGCTTCGATCGCTCTGCGACAACAGTTTTTCCCACGTCCTTGATCTTCACTTCCGGTTGAGCAACGCCGCCCCCCAGCTCTACTTGATCCACCGGCTCGACTTCATTCACCGTATGACTACTTTCGCAAACTTCAACTTTCTCAACCAGCGCCGGACTTTCAACGGGAACGACTGCCGGCGGCGCTTCCGGCGTTAGTGCATGCGACCAGCTCGCAACCAGGTTGCTCGTGTCGCGGGTGAACTCCCGCAACAGGTTCAACTCTTTCATGGCGCTGGAGAATGCTGTCAGTCCAACTGCTAAAAGAAGAATAACTCGGTAGGACTTCCGGTCGCCGCTTTGACCCACGCTGTTCATTTCCCGAACCCCTTAGTTTTAAGGCCGAGAGCAGTCAGTTTCGAAAAACCCCTACCAACCACCCTCGGCCCTTCTGCGTTGCTCTGTAGGAAGAACACCAGACCTCGAAAGGTTGTGACAATAAATTATCCGTGATTTTTCGGGAGATTCTGCGGGCGGTTAGATCTTTTTCAACCTGACCGTGCCGCCGAAGGAAGCGACCGAAATAGTCGCATCGCCAGTGCCGCAAATGGCTG
>DASTOZ010000738.1:0-2445 GCA_035762365.1 Pyrinomonadaceae bacterium
GAGTCGGTGCTGGTGCAGCGGTTTCAGTCGTCGCGGCTGGTGCGGTTTCAGCGACAGGCGCGGCAGCAGCAGGCGCAGCAGAAGCCGCAGCCGGTTCTGATCCACCACCTTCTTCGGCACGTTGCTTCGCACCAGCCGACACAGCTTTTAATCGCGCAACCTTCTGTTCGAAAGTCTCGCCGGGGACTGGACCAGTATCGGTGACACCTGCGTAAGTCGATCGTTTGAACAACTGCCGGTTCGGGTTTTGTCCCAGCGTCTTGTGTTCGGCGGGTTTCGCAGGCGCTGCGGGTGCGGCTGGCGCTGCTGGTTTCGGCGCTGCCGCGGGTGCGGCCGCTTTCGGTGCTGCCGGAGCCGCCGGTTTCGCTGCGGGCGCAGCAGCATGACCGTGGCCACCTTGCCCCGTGGACTCGGTCTCGACCATCACATAAACGCCGCGCTCGTTCTTCTTGATCACCGGCAGCGTTCCACCCGCCGCCTGCAACAACGCGGTCAACTCCGCTTCGACGAAGCGCACCTGCTTATTCGGATCGCGCACGTGGCCCAACGGCGGTCCCATGTAAAGCGTTCCACATGTCTGGCATTTGAACAGCACGTCGTCGCCGCGCAAGTGAATTTCCGACGGCTCGCCCGCCGTGCGCAACTGCTTCAGGTGCCCGTTACAAAGCTTTCCTTTTTCATTTTTCTCGTTGCAGACGGTCTGCGCATTGACGATCCGTTTGGGGACGGGCGCGGACGCAGTTGCCGCGGGATCCAGCTTGCCCGTTGTGGTGTCGGTAGCTGCCATAGTTGGAAGCGAATCTTAGAAACGACAAATGAACATTGTCAAATGATATTCTCGCGACGGTGCTTGAAGAGCTTAGCAGCAAAGTTTGGCGACTTCTACCGGCGCGATTTCGACGTTGGACTATGCGCGCGACGCACGCGCGATTCACTGTCACGGCGGGCGCGATTGTTTTCAACGACGCCGGACAGGTGCTGCTGTTGAAGCATCGTTTTCGTGCCGGGAGCGGTTGGGGTTTACCCGGCGGGTTTCTCGAAGCTGGCGAACAACCGCTCGACGCGCTGCGTCGTGAGTTGCGCGAAGAGATTGGAATGGAGATCAAAGACGTCGAAGTATTCGCGGCGCGATCATTTCGCAAGCCACGCCAGGTGGAAGTGCTGTTTCGTTGCCGGGCAGACGGTGTGGCTCAACCGCGAAACATGGAAGTGGAACTGGCGGAGTGGTTTTGGTTGAACTCGCTGCCGGAGGGTTTGCCGAAGGATCAGCGAGTTTTCGTGGAACGCGCCGCTGCCGATGGAGCAAAGGGGCGCGATTGATGTATCCTGCGCGGGCAAACTTTTTAGTAATCGAATTGGTCTTTGGGCTTTGGTCTTCGGCCTTTGCTGAACTCCAAGTCCTAAGTCCAAAGTCCAAATACTCTGGAGAACCCAATGGTCGAGCTGATTCCATCACAAGATTCGGTAATGCAGATTCTGAAAAAGACGGGCGCGTTTCGTGAGGGCCACTTCGTTTATCCAAACGGAAAGCACTCACCACACTACTTCCAGATGCCGCTTGCTTTTCGCTACTACGACACCGCGCGCGTGCTCGCGGTGGCGTTGAGCCGGAAGTTTCGACTCGAAAAGGACATCTCCAGTCAGTTGCCGAAGATCTCCGTGATCAGTCCGAGCTCGGGTGGGATTCCCGTTGCATTTGGTGTTCGCGATGCGTTGAATGCAGAGCAGATTTACTGGGCTGAGCAGGAAGACGGCAAGCGCATGTTTCGCCAGTATGTGAACCAGGGCGAAGTTAATCCGTGCATCATCGTCGATGACATCATTCGCAGCGGTAAGGCGATCGAGGAGACTGTCGAGCTGGTGAAGTCACTGGGCGCACGCATCATCGGCTGCGGCGCGATCGTCCGATTCGACTCCGCACCGACGGAGATCGAAGGCGTCGAGATCAAGTCGCTGGTGGACTACGACGTCAAGATGTACGAAGAAGCTGAGGATTGTGTCGAGTGTAAGGACGCCGTCAGCGCCGAGACAGTTAGGTTCTGATGATTGGAGTTTTCTTTTAAATGAATTTCCCGCTCGCGGGAGTTCCATGGAAAAGAAAATCTAAAAAAATCTTTTTTCTATGTGTGTATCGGTTCTTGCGTTCGGCGGTCAAATCTCGTGACGGTTGGAGAGCGCCTTGTCCATCGTCACTTCGTCAACGTATTCGAGATCGCTTCCCACCGGCATTCCCATCGCGATTCGCGTAACGCGTATTCCCAACGGCTTGAGTAAGCGACTGATGTAGTTTGCAGTCGCTTCACCCTCAGTCGTCGGATTCGTAGCGAGTATCACTTCCGTCACGACGACACCTTCGTTGTTCTCCGGCTTTAATCGCGGCAGAAGATTCGCGAGATGCAGTTCGCTCGGACCGATGTGACGAATCGGCGAAAGACTGCCGTGCAG
>DASTOZ010000739.1:0-6939 GCA_035762365.1 Pyrinomonadaceae bacterium
CGCTGACTTCCGGTCGCCGGCAAGAAAGTACTTTCCACCGGTCTTTTCGGCGAGTTCGCGAAAGCCCTTTGACGGAGGGCGCACTTCGAGTCTGCCGTCGCGTGGTTCAAACAGCGGCAGGTGAATCACGTAGAACGAAACGCGTTTATCGAGTGCGCGATTGATCACGCTTTCGGCACTGATGGCGCTGCTGTTGTCCAGTCCGTCGCTGATGAGCACGACGATGCGGCGTTCGGAGCGAACAACCGGCAAAGCTTCGAAGGCTTTCAACGAGTCAGCGGCCGCGTTGAAGATAGCGGTGCGACTGTTTGGCGCCGCAGAAAAGCGGAACGCGGATCGAGCCGCCTCGGGCTCGTTGGTGAAGGGGATTGTCAGTTTCGAGTTTTCTGAGAAACGAAGTACGGCCACGCTGGACCGATCGCTGAAGCGTGAAAACAAGGCGAGCGCCGCGTCGCGCTGTTGGGAAATGATTTGTTGCAGGCTGCCGGACTGGTCCAGCGCGAACAGCATGGCGACGCGGTCCGCGCCCGGAGCGAAATAGACGCCGGTGGTGACTTTGTCCTTGTCCTTCAACGTCAGGTCCTGTTCAGTCAATCCGACGACGGCCTGGCCCTTTTTGTCTCGAATGCGAATGGGGAAAAGGAGGAGATCAGTGTTCACGCGGACGACCTCGTCGTCCGGAGGATCCTGAGCTGTCGCAACAAGCGGGGAAAAGGAGAAACAGAGACAGACTAAGACAAGACCAAGGGCCACCCGACAGCTATTCGGCCGGTCGGTTAGACGAAAAAACGACCGAAAAACAGGATGCTGAGCAGCACGATGATGGTGATGACGATAATCTTGACCAGGCTCATGGCGAATTCCTTCAGGTTTAGGGGCAAACAATTCGCACGCGCAGTTTGCCATACGTTCGGCCCTGCGAGCCAGTTCACAGAATTTGTTCATCCGCCTTTTAGAAGAACCTGAAAGTATAAGTGACCCTCAAACCGCGCCCCATTTCCGGTGCAAACTCCTTGATAAACGACAGGTGATTACGATACAGCGTATCGCCCATGTTGAAAAAGTTAAACGAGAGGATATGCGCCGTGTGGCCGTGGGCAAACAAGTACGAGCCCGCCAGGTTCGCGACCGCATACCCGGCGGTCCGCGTCTCGTTTGGAAACAGCCGGTCCTGATGGTTCGTCATGACGATTTCCGGGTTCAGAAGGAGCCCTTTGTACCTGATTTCCACTCCCGCGCGGCCGCGCAGAGGCGGAATTCGCGGCAAAGGCGTGTTGTCGGACGTGAGCTCGGCGTTCACATAATCCATCCCGAGGTTTAGCCAAATGGCCGGGTGGAGCTGCGTTTCGAATTTTGCCTCAGTGCCCGCGAATCGCGCGGTCGCTTGATCGTAATCGGCGACGATCAGGCCTTCTTCGACTGCGCCCGTCGGCGCGAGAAAAACGAAGTCGTTGATGTGGTAATAAAAGCCGTTTGCTTCAAAACGCAGGCGCTTCGTGGAGTGGCGCACACCGAAATCGATACCGTCGGTCTGTTCGCGCGTGAGATTCGGATTGCCGATCTCGAATGCGTTGTTTCCACGATGTGGTCCAAGGTTGTACAGCTCGTCCAGCGATGGTGCGCGATACGAATGCGTGTAGTTTGAAACGAACGCGCCTCCTTCCCACGTGCGAACGCGAATGCCCGCCGCACCCGAGAATCCGGTGAACGTTCGATCGGGAAGGACGCCGCGCGCGTCGGTGACTTCAGGTCGATAGCGGTTGGTTTCTACGCGACCGCCAAACTGAATCGAAATGGGTTCGAAATCCACGGTCTCGAGACCAAAGACGGCGAACGCATTGTGCTTTGTTGGCGGCGCAAGCGCCTCTTCACCTGTGGCCGCGAAATCGCGATGCATTCCCCAGAACCCGAAGCGGCCTGTCAGTTTGCCGTACTTACGTTGATCGAAGAGTCCCTGGTAAAGGAACGAATTGTTTTTAAACTCGGTATTGATCGCTCCGGTTTCGGAGTCGATCTCGGAGTGCTTGTAGTTGTTGTATTGGATCGAGAACGTTCCGGCGCTTACGAACGATGGGTTTTCGCGGAAGCCTCCGCGAAACTCGATGCTGTTGCGGGTCGGGTTGAGCTCGACGATCTCCGCTTCCGGATCGTTTGGATCGAACGGGATGCCGTAACGTCGCTTGTTGAAGTTGTAGTTAAAACTAAAGAAACCCTTCGTCGGAAAGTAACCAAAACCTGCCGCGGCGCTGGCTTCGCGCGAGAACGAATTCTCTACAACTCCAAGCGCACTTTTGTAATCACCGGAGCGCTGACCGCCAGCGTTGGCCCAGGCGAGCCAGTGCTCGGAACCAAGCTCAAAACCGCCGCTGCCGCCACCTTGTCCGCCGTTCGTGCCGCCGACGCCGGTTAGATATCCGGTCATTCCTTTGTGCGGGGAGTCGTGTCCGGAGATCACGTTAACGACGCCGCCGATGGCGCTGCTGCCGTAAAGCAGGGTCGCCGGACCTTTTACGATCTCGACTCTTTCGACTGTCAGAACGTCTACTGGTTCTGCGTGATCGCCTGATTCAAAACCCAGTCCGCCGACCCGCCCGCCATCCTGCAAGATCATCACGCGATCGCCATCCTGACCGCGCAGCACAGGACGTGCAGTGCCTGGTCCGAAACTGCGCTTCGCGACGCCGAGTTCGCCGTCAAGAGCTTCGCCGAGTGAAACCGGGCTCTTCTTCGCGAGATCGACCGAGCCGAGCACTTCGACGGATTGAATCGACGTGCTCACGGCTTGCTCGGTTCCGGTTGCCGTAATCGTGACCTCTTCTTTCAGGCTCGATAATTCGATCTGAAAATCGAGTGTGCCCGATGCGCCGCCGGCCAGTTCCGTGGTGTGAACAACGTCAGGCACGCGATCGAGTTGTGCGACGACGTCGTATTTGCCGGGCGGTAGATCAGTGAATTCATAGTGACCATCGTCGTCAGTAGTGACGGTCCGTTTGAGTTGAAGGACCGTGATCATGACATTGTGAACGGGCTTGCCGGTCGTTGCGAGTGTGACGGTGCCACGCAAGGTCGCTGTTGGTGGTGATTGTGCAAATCCAGGTAGGCCAAACTGGCCCAGAGCCAGTAATGTAAAAAGAATGCGCCGAAGAACCATTGTTTATCTCCCTTGTCGGTCCAATGCTGGTCCAATTGAACGCTGGCTCAATTCACACGTCTCGCGGTTTCACCTGCGGTCATGAATGGAGCTGGCGACGGTGGTGGTGGCGGATTGGATTAGGAGATAAACGGAGGACCGCGCCCTGCGAGCGGGCTGGTAATGCGCGAAAGAAGATGCAGCGCGACGACGGCCGTAGCCTTGTGCAAGACGCGAGTCGGCGGATCGTTCAGCCGTGCCGCGATTAAGGTAGTGCTGAAGTTCTGATGTAACTGGCAGATGAGACAGTCGCCGCACCCGGTTAGAGCGCCCGTCAGGTTTCCCGATTTTTCCGAATGGGTGACGAATGTGAGGTCACTGTTCTCCGTAAGCACGCGTCCGTGACGGTGCGCGGCCTCGACCGTGGTTCCGTACAGGATGAACGCGATCAGCAACAGTCCGAGCCAGCGAGAAAAGCCGGCGTCACGGAACTGAAGCGGACGGATGAACATGCCAGTCAATGTCGGATGTGTTAACTTCAGGGCGGAGGAATTGTACTGACACGCCCTCTTAAAACGCAATCCGCGATTGTGATTCTTAGCGTTTGTTTGCTGTTTATTTGCCTCACCGCTATCGAAGGCCGGGCGCAGGGGCAGACGCGAGTTACAGTCACCGTCTCCTCACCAGAACAAGTCGTCATCCAGGCGCATCTCTTCTCGCCGTCGCGCCTGTGGTCGTTTAGAAATGCTCACGCGGGAGTGTTGGGAATCGCCGAGCGGATCGATCGCTTTCGTGCTAACGGCGCACACGCGCGGATGATCGCGATGGGCGAGTTTCGTGCGCCCGCGGATGCAACGGAGATCGATTACGTCGTGCACCTGCGGAAGCCGACACCGGCTGATGTCGCGCACGTGACGTGGCTCACGGAAGACTACGGGTTCTTAATGTTTGCGGATCTCTTGCCGCAGGGAATGGAAGCGATTTCGGTTGAGTTCGAACTGCCGAAGGGTTGGACGATTCAGTCGGCAATCGCTCCGGACGCTGACCGCATGTACCAGGTTTCTGAACCAGACGACGCGATCTTCTTTGTCGGTCGTTCGATTCGTAAATCGTCAAAGAAGGAATTAGACGGGTTTGTTACGGGCGCCTGGCCGTTCAAGGATTCCATGATCGAGAAAGCAGCGGCGCGGGTGATGGAAAAGTATCTGGAACTGACTGCGTTCAGATTACCGTCGCGCCCGGCGGTGATGATTGCGCCGCTTCCGGTTGCGACTGGCGCGACGAAGTGGCGGGCGGAAACTCGCGGTTCGACGGTGTTGGTGCTGATGGATCCGCAGACGCAGATGAAGAACTGGAAAGGACAACTCGAGATCATCTTCACGCATGAAGTGCTCCATTTGTGGGTCCCGAATGCGCTGCGTCTGCACGGCGACTACGTTTGGTTTTTCGAGGGGTTCACGTTGTACACGGCGCTGCTCACCGCCCTGGATCTGAAGGCCATCGACTTTCAGGAGTATCTCGACACACTCGCGCGGGTTTACGACTCGTATATTTCTTACCCGAATGTTCTTTCGTTAATCGAAGCTTCCGAGCGACGTTGGACACACCCGTGGCCGGTTGTTTACGACAAGGGAATGCTGGTGGCGTTTCTGTATGACCTTGTGTTGCGCAAGGAGTCGGGTGGAAAAACTACGCTGGCGAGTCTGTATCGCGAGCTGTTCAGCCCCGGAGCGGCTGACCGGGCCGACGGAAATGAAGTTATAATCAGGATGCTGAGTTCGACGCCTGGGGCTGCCGATCTCGCCACTTCATACATCTCAGGCAAAAAGGATCTCGAACTCGATCGCTATCTCGCTTCGTATGGATTGGTTCTGGATACCAGTGGGAAGAGTTCACGTTTAGTCATCAGCAAGAAACTCGACGAAAATCAGAAACGGTTGTTGAAGTCACTTGGTTATTGAGTATCTGAGGAGTAAGGATGCGAGCATTTAAGACGCTGCTGATATTCATGGTTCCCCTGTTGCTGGCAGGCTGCCAGACGCTCGCTTCAAAAAGCAGCGAAGGAGTAATCGTCGCGCGCCGCGCGCAGATCCGCAGCTCGACCGCGGTCGTGGCTGCCGACCTGTTACAGGTAAGCCGCGGCGATAAGATCGACATCCTCGACTCAACCGACGTCACCGACCCCAGCGATAACACCAGAAAGGAACGATGGCTGCGCGTCAAAGCGCGCGACGAAGACGCGACAGAGGGTTGGATCGAGTCGCGCAACGTCATGCCGGACGACGTGCTCGAGGCGTCGAAAAAATTGGAGGCGGAAGACAAGGACGTTCCCGCACAAGCGACAGGTCAATTGCGTGCGAGTTCAAACTTGCGGCTCACGCCGGATCGCAGCGGCAATGAAAACATCATGATGCGGCTCGATAGTGGTTCGAGTTTCGACATCGTGAGCTGGAAACGCGTGCCGAAGCCGAAGTCGTCGGAAACAATCGAGACGGACGTGGCGCCGAAGGCCGGCAGCGCGCAGCAGGGCAATGCGAGAGCAGGCCGTCAGACGGACGAGAAAGAACCTGAAGAGGTAAACGAGCTCTGGTACAAGGTACGGCTTCCCGAGACCGCATCACCCGCGCCCGCTGGGTGGATCTATGGCAAACAAGTCGAGCTCGCTGTGCCGAGTGACATTATCTTCTATCGCACTGGTCGTGAGTTCGTTGGTTGGCAACGGCTCGACGGCGACAAAGACAAGAGCGCGAACGAAGCTGCTGACAAAGACGGCGCGCGTGAAGCACGACCGGGCAGTTGGTTGATTCTGGAGAAGAGTAGTTCCAACCAGCCACGCACGCTGGACGAGCCTGATTTCGATCGCATCTACGTGCTGGGTTACGACAAGCGTAACCAGGAACATTACACCGCGTATCGCAGTCCTGATTTGAGAGGTTTCTTGCCGGCGAGGATCGAAGGACAAGGCGACGACAAGACGTTCACACTGCGATTGCAAGAGGACGACAATGGACCACCGAAAGAGGTCCGCTACAGTTTGTACAAAGATGCGCGCGGCGTATTGAAAGTTAATGCCCCGCACGTGACACCGAACAGGCGCCGCAGGTAGTGAACGATTTTTCTGCTGACAGAACAACCAAAACGAGCAAGCGACATCTAATGTCAGCCGGATTGATAAAGCCCCTCACGCAAGCGGGCTGACAATGAGTGGGCGGCACGAAATCGCTGAAAACGGTTTGGGTTATTGACAAGTAAATTTTAGTCCCTATAATGCCCATTCCTCTTTGAGCGAGGGCTTACGGGGATTGAAAAATGTTGGGTGCCCAGAAGCGAGTTCCGCGGGTCGGGTAAGTTCGGAAACCTGATGCAACTGGACGTAGCCGGATGTAACCGACGCGGGCTTTGCGGTGTCTAACAATGAAGCGGCAGAAAGAAAGCCTTAAGCCGCTTGACAGAGTAAGGCTCGTTGGTTAATATCCCCGTTTGCTTGGGGCGAGTTTGAGTCGTCTGTAAGGCAATCCAAATACAATTTGGACATCGATGTTTGAAAACTAGATAGAGCGTGTCCGTTTCAAGACCTTTGAGAGTCAACCGCGAACGATAAAGTTCGCGTTCAAAACTCGCAAGAGTCATCAATCGAAACTGAATACGAAAGTAACCAGTATCTGATGATGTTCCAGAGAACAAACTTATAACGAGAGTTTGATCCTGGCTCAGAATCAACGCTGGCGGCGTGCCTCAGACATGCAAGTCGAACGCGAAAGTTCCCTTCGGGGAGCGAGTAGAGTGGCGCACGGGTGAGTAACACGTAG
>DASTOZ010000740.1:0-6722 GCA_035762365.1 Pyrinomonadaceae bacterium
GATCTGGAGATCGACGATCATCATTCGGTCGAAGACATCGCGATCACGTTGGGCCAGGCGTTGGTCCAGGCGCTCGGCGACAAGAAGGGAATCAACCGTTACGGTGAAGCCGTGGTGCCGATGGACGAGGCGCTCTGTCGATCCGTGATCGATCTGTCGGGCCGGTTTTATCTGGTTTACGAAGTGCCGACGAAACGGCAGAAGATCGGAAACTTCTCCGTCGAACTGGCCGAGCACTTCTGGCGCTCTTTTTCAGAGACGGCGAAGTTCAACCTGCACATCGACTGTCTGCGTGGTCGTAACACTCATCACATTCTGGAAGGAACGTTCAAGGCATCGGCGCGGGCGCTGCGGCAGGCGGTTGAGCGGAACAGCCGCGTCAGTGGTGTGCCGAGCACGAAGGGATCGCTGTGAGTCGCGTCGCAATCATCGATTACGGTGTCGGGAACCTGCGTTCGGTCGAGAAGGCTTTTGCGGCGACAGGTTGCGAGGCTGTCGTGAGTGCGGACGAGAGTGTCTTGCGGAGTGCGGAGCGGTTGGTGTTGCCGGGTGTTGGGGCGTTTGCGTCGTGTATGAAGGAGGTGCGGGCGCGGGGTTTTGATGAACTGGTCCACGAGAGAGTAAGCCGGGGAACACCTCTGCTTGGTGTTTGTGTCGGGATGCAGATGCTCTTTGACGAATCAGATGAATTTGGTTCGACACGAGGGCTTGGTCTATTACGAGGATGCGTGCGCCGGTTCGAAACCGATTTAGTAGTGCCACACATCGGCTGGAATCGTATTCACCAAAAGAAAGCGCATCCGTTGTTTGTCGGAATTGAGGACGGATCGTTTTGTTATTTTGTGCATTCTTTTTACTGCCAGCCGGAAGATGCGGGCGTCGTAGTGGGCGTGACTGATTACAGTCTTCGCTATGCGTCGGTCGTGGGAGAGAAAAACGTCTGCGGTGTGCAGTTTCATCCGGAAAAGAGCCAGGACGTGGGCCTGCGCATGTTGAGAAACTTCGTCGATGCTGGCTAAACGAATCATCCCGTGTCTCGACGTCGATAACGGCCGGGTGGTCAAAGGGATTCGCTTTGTCTCGCTGACAGACGCAGGCGATCCGGTCGAACAGGCGAAGCGTTACGACGCGGAGGGTGCGGATGAGTTGACGTTTCTCGACATCACCGCGTCGTCTGACAAGCGGGACATCGTAGCGGAGCTCGTTCGCCGAGTGGCGGATGAAGTGTTCATTCCGTTTACGGTCGGCGGTGGTTTGCGATCGGTGGAAGACATTCGCGCGATCCTGCGCGCGGGCGCTGACAAGATCACGCTCAACACCGCCGCGGTTGAAAACCCTGGTCTGATCGGCGATTGTGCTGAGACGTTTGGCAGCCAATGTATCGTGGTCGCGATCGATGCGCGGCGACGAGGGGGCAACGGCGGGTGGGAAGTGTTCACACATGGCGGACGCCGGGCAGTCGGAATTGACGCGCTCGAATGGGCCGTGCGCGCGCAGCAACTTGGCGCGGGTGAGATTTTGTTGACGAGCATGGATCGCGACGGCACGCGCGACGGTTACGACGTCGAGTTGACGCGCGCGGTTTCCGATGCATTGCGCATTCCGGTTATCGCTTCGGGTGGCGCAGGAAGACTCGAGCATTTCTACGACGCGCTGGTCGATGGAGGCGCGAGCGCGGTATTGGCGGCGTCGCTGTTTCACTTCGGCGAACTTTCGATCGCGGACGTGAAGACTTACCTGCGATCGCGTGGTGTGGAAGTCAGATGAACGTGGCAGATGTAAAATTCGATGAGCGTGGGCTGATCCCGGCGATCGTGCAGGACGCGGAGACGCGCGAGGTATTGACGCTTGCCTACATGAATCGCGAGAGCTTGACGCGCACGATCGAAACGCGCGAGACGTGGTTCTGGTCACGCTCGCGAAACGAACTGTGGCACAAAGGCGAGACGTCGGGGAACACGCAGCACGTCGTCGATCTCGTCGCGGATTGCGATGGCGACGCGATTGTCGTTCTAGTCAAACCCGCCGGCCCGGCGTGCCATACCGGCGCGCGGTCATGTTTCGATCTGAAGCAGGATGCGAACCTCGGCAGCTTGCTCGCGCAACTTTACGATCTGATCGAGAGTCGCGAACGGGAGCGTCCGGATGGTTCATACACGACGTATCTGTTCGATCACGGACTTGATAAGATTCTGAAAAAGGTCGGCGAGGAGTCAGCCGAGACAATCATCGCCGCCAAGAATGAAGATGCGAAACCGCTCGTGAGCGAAGTATCAGATTTGATCTACCACCTGCTTGTGTTGCTGGTCGCGCGTGGTGTCAGTCTCGATCAAATCCGTGAAGAACTCGCATCGCGAAGAAAATGAAAAGCGAACAGGAACAACTGGACTTCGCGGTCCAACTCGCGCGCGGCGCGGGCGACATCACGCTTAAATATTTTCGCAAGCGACCGGAGACGACGACTAAAACGGACGGCAGCTACGTCACCATTGCCGATCGCGAAGCCGAAAGCTACATGCGCCGGCAAATCGCGGAGCGGTTTCCCGACGACGGTATTCTCGGCGAGGAAGAAGGTGAATCTCCCGGACACTCCGGACGGCGTTGGATTATCGATCCGATCGACGGCACGTTTGCTTTCGTTCATGGGGTCCCGTTTTATGGCGTGTTGATTGGACTCGAAATCGAAGGCGAAATGAGCGCGGGCGTCATCAATATTCCCGCACTCGGCGAGATCGTCTCAGCAGGCAAGGGCCTGGGGTGTTATTTGAACGGCGAACCAGCGCGAGTTTCGCAGACGGCGCGACTCGACGACGCGTTGTTGTTATCAACTGATTTCAGCGCCTGCGCGCGTTATGGGTTCGGCGAGGCGGCCGAACGGCTTCAGAGTCGCGCCCGGACGAGTCGCACGTGGGGCGACTGCTACGGCTACGTTCTCGTCGCGACGGGCCGCGCCGATGTGATGCTCGATCCGGTGATGAACCTGTGGGACTGCGCCGCGCTGCTGCCGATCATGCAAGAGGCAGGCGGCACGTTTACCAACTGGCACGGCGTCACGACCGTCGACGGCGGCAACTCGATCGCAACGAACGGAATGTTGTTTACTGAGGTTATGGAACTGGTAGCAGGCTGATGCTCGTCATACCCGCAATCGATCTGAAGAATGGCTCGTGCGTGCGTCTGGTCCAGGGACGCAAGGCAGACGTGACCGTTTACGACGAAGACCCCGTACAGGTCGCGAAGCAGTTTGCAGACGCGGGGGCGCGCATGATTCACGTCGTCGATCTGGACGGTGCGTTCATGGGCGGCGAGTCGCCGAACCGCGCCGTGGTGAGGAAGATCGTGGCGGCGGTGGATGCGGCGGTAGAGTTTGGCGGTGGTGTTCGAACGGCTGACGACGTGCGGCAACTCTGCGATGCGGGTGTTGCGCGAGTTGTGCTTGGGACGGTGGCCGTCGAGTCGCCGCCGCTATTGAAAAAACTGGTCGGTGAGTTTTCACAGAAGATCTGCGTCGGGATCGACGCTCGCGACGGTCATGCGATGACGCGCGGCTGGGAATCGGGAACGCGAATCTCCGCAGTTCATCTGGCGCAATCCGTCGTGGCGCAAGGTGTCGAGCGCATCATTTACACTGACATCGCGCGCGACGGCATGCTGTCGGGACCAAACATCGAACAGACCGTCGCGCTTGCTCGCGCCGCGAATGTTCGCGTCACGGCTTCAGGCGGTGTTTCCAGTCTCGACGATATCAAGCGTCTGCGCGATGCAGGCGAACCGCTTTTGGATAGTGTTATCGTTGGCAAAGCCCTGTACGAACAGAAATTCAAACTCGAAGACGCAATAAACTTATGAGCGAATCGATTTTTGCAGACGGCATCTTGAACGGGCATGTAGCGTTCGTGACCGGCGGTGGCACCGGCATAACGGGCGGCGTTGCGCGCGCATTCGCCGAGGCGGGCGCTGCCGTTGCGCTGGTGAGTCGAAACATGGGCCATCTCAGTCCGGCTGCGGACGCGATTAGCAGAAATGGTGGAAAGGCGATCGCAGTGACGGCTGACGTACGTCAACCCGAAGCGGTTGAAAGAGCGATCGCGGCGACGATCGAACAGTTCGGAAAGATCGACATCGTCGTCAACGGCGCCGCGGGAAATTTTCTGTGCAAGGCCGAGGAGTTGTCGCCGAATGGGTTTGGCACGGTCGTCGATATCGATCTGAAAGGGACGTTCAACGTTTGCCACGCTGCGTTTGCGCAACTAAAGGAGCATCGCGGGCAGATACTCAATATCAGTGCGACGCTTCATTATCTCGGCACGCCGATGCAGCTTCACGTCTCCGCGGCGAAGGCGGGTGTCGATGCATTGACGCGCAATCTGGCGGTCGAGTGGGGGCGTTATGGCATTCGCGTTAATGGGATCGCGCCTGGTCCAATCGAAGACACGGAAGGTATGCAGCGTCTGGTTCCCGAGCCGGTCAAGGAACGATTGAAGAAGAACATTCCGCTCGGCCGGTTTGGAAGAATCGCTGATATCGAGAAGGCCGCCGTGTTTCTCTGTTCGGATGCGGCGAGTTACATCAACGGCGCCGTCCTGGTAGTTGACGGCGGACAGTGGCTGGCCGCGAATCGCATGGTCGGAAATCAATAAATGCTCGATCTGCAACCTTCATCATTCGAGGCGTTTGAACGCGAGGCGGGGCAGGGGAATGTCGTGCCGGTCGTGCGATCGGTGCTGGGCGATCTGCACACGCCGGTGGGAACGTTCATGCGCATCGCCGGCGATTCGCGCTACGCGTTTCTCCTCGAGTCGGTTGAAGGTGGCGAACGAATCGCACGCTATTCGTTTCTGGGCGCGGACCCGGAGATGATCGTGCGCGGACAGGGGCTGCAAACGTTTGTCGAGAAGAATGGCCGCACGGAAACTTATCCCGGCGTCGCGACCGAATGGGTACGCGATTACTTCCGCGGACGTTCGCTGGCGCGTCGGCCGGGCCTCGTGCCATTCGCCGGCGGCGCGGTTGGTTATCTCGCATACGACGCGGCACAGTGGTTCGAGCCCGTGCTGCGAAGTACCGACACACAGCCGTTGACTGGTCCAACCGACGCGCTCTGGATGTTTTATCGGACTGTGATCGCTTTCGATCGTGTCAAGCAGCGATTGGAGATCGTCTCGATTGTTTTTACCGAGGAGGCGGGCGGCAGTCACGAGCGATTGCGCGAGCTTTACGACGGCGCGGTGGCGCATACACGGGAGATCGAACAGAAGATCTTCGACACAGATACCTCTTCACCAGGAGTTCAACCGCATCCCGATGGCCCGCGGAACTTCACGTTGCAATCGAACTGGCCGCGTCGCGCTTTCGAAGACGGTGTGCGACGAGTAAAGGAATACATCGCCGCCGGAGATTGTTACCAGGCAGTGCTCTCACAGCGTTTCTCCGCGCATTTTCACGGCGATCCACTTCAGATCTATCGCGCCCTCCGTGCCATAAACCCGTCGCCGTACATGTTTTTCCTGCGCGTCGGAGAGGAAACAATTATCGGCGCGTCGCCCGAGATGCTGGTTCGTTGTCACGGTCAGCGCCTCGACTATCGCCCGATTGCAGGCACACGAAAACGCGGCGCGACGGAGACCGAAGATTGGATGCTCAGTGAAGATCTCAAGTCGGATGAAAAAGAGGTCGCGGAACACATGATGCTCGTCGATCTCGGTCGCAACGATCTGGGCCGTGTGTCTGACTATGGTTCTGTCAAGGTCGAGGAGCTGATGTCGGTCGAGAAGTATTCGCACGTGCAGCATCTGGAGACGAGTCTGCGATCGCGGCTGCGCGACGATCTGGATCGCTTCGACGCACTTGCCGCCTGTTTTCCCGCGGGCACGGTCACCGGCGCTCCGAAGATTCGCGCGATGGAGATCATTCGCGAGCTCGAACCTGATTGCCGCGGAATCTACGCCGGCTCAGTGCTGTACATGGACTACGCCGATAATCTCGATTCATGCATTGCGATTCGCACGATCGTATTGCGCGAAGGACAGGCGATGGTCCAGGCGGGCGCTGGTATCGTCGCCGACTCTGTTCCCGAACACGAGTACGCGGAGACTGTGAACAAAGCGCGCGCGATGTTTCGCGCGATCGAAATGGCGGAGAAGGGATTGTGAAGTTAGTAATTCTGTTTTTATCCGTGTTGTGCTTTTCGGCGCCGATAGCGCAAGACCCGCCCAAAAAGGCGAACGCTCGCGAAGCAGCCGCGCCAACGGAAAACCCGCCGGAGCCTTTCGACGGTGCTTCGGTCGAGAAGATGGCGGCGCAATGCGTGACGCTCGAAACGGATCTCGGCGCGATCGAGATCGCAATGCTGCCCGAGGTCGCGCCTGAGTCTGTGCGAAACTTCCTCAACCTCTCCGCGACGGGCGCGCTCGATACGACCACGTTCAGTCGCGTCGTCAAAGGCTTTGTGATTCAGGGTGGAAATCTGTCGACGAGTGCGAAATGGGGACCGGAACTCGCGAAAAGAATGTCGCGACGGCTGCCGGATGAGCCCGGCCTCGTGAAACACGTGCGCGGCATCGTTTCGATGGCGCGCACTGACGAACCAAACAGCGCGACTACGCACTTCTTCATTCTTGTTGGACCAGGCGCGCATCTCGACAGCAAGTTTTCCGCGTTTGGCACGGTGACGAAGGGAATCGAAGTGGCCGACGCGATCAATCAGGCGCCGTCCGAAGGCG
>DASTOZ010000741.1:0-2182 GCA_035762365.1 Pyrinomonadaceae bacterium
GGTAAGCGGCAACTCTGTCGACAAGAACTTATCGCCCAAACGTTGATCAAAAACGTCGACGAACATCTTCCGATCCTGTCCCGCTCCGTCGTAACTGAACACCGCGATCCATTCACCTGCACTCAACCTCGGCGGGGAACCCCATGACGTTCCGCTCTTCGCGAACTGTCGATAGGGCGGAACTGTGCCGGCGACTTTCCCGCGTGGAGCTTCCGATGGACCATCCGAATGACGGGTGGTGACACTTTGAGCGCGGTCCCATTCGTCTTTCGATGCGAAGCGAGTGCGCGTCGGATCGTCCAGTGCCAGAGCGTAGTAGTAACTGTTTATACGACGAAAGTGGTAATCGCGACTGCCGTCTTTCTCTCCACGCTCGGCTCTGCGGTTTTCTACTTCTTCGTTAATTGCCAGTAGAAGCTTCTGCGGGAAATCGCGCGTCAACCGCACTTCCTTGATCTCCGTGTCGCTCCGCGCGGTAAGTTTCTCCGCCTGCTCTTTCGTCAGAGGACCGAGCGGTATCCACACCTCATCACTCTCTCCGGGAGTTACGCGTTGGCCCGCCGCATCCATTCGTGAGGGCAACTGTATCGTCACGGGATTCTCTTCAGGCGTCACCGGCGGCAGCGTTACGACAGTGAAACTCCGCGCCTCATCATCTTCCTGAAACAAAATGTAGCGGTCCTCCAACCAAACCACCGTATTATCGAAAGTCGTCGGGTTCTTGACGTTCATCGCTCGCCATTCGAACACTCTCTGTCCGGTTATCGCGTCGTGAATCTGCCAGAAAGCGTCGCCGACGAGAGTCTCTTGATTCCCACCAAACAAAAGATCCGGCGATCGCATCTCGCCGCTGTAACTGAACATCGCCAGCCATTTCCCAGTGGGAGACAACATACAACTGCCCCAGTACTTTCCTACCTTTGAGTAGCGGCGTTGCCTGTACTCGAGCTCCCCGGAAGAATTGTCCTGGCCCTTCGGGTAAACGGGTCTTGGTCTGGTCACGATTCGCGATCCGCTTTCCCATTCGTCGCTCGTCGCGACTCGAGCCTGCGGGCTGGGTGAAAAGTTCACCACAAACTTATTCCGCGCGTATTGGACCGGCGGCATCTTCGGATCGACTTCATGCGCGTAGTTGTTGTCGTAGTACGGTAGGCCGGCAAAGAAGAACTCGTCGTCAGGTGAGTTGGGACCCCTCCTGACCTCAATCCCCTGGATGAAGCCGCCTTCCGCAGGCTCGCTCCACGATTGAGGCAACTTGAGTGCTGTGACGGGCGTTGACGACGTCAACACGCCGCGCGCATCAGATGCATGGAATACGCTCTGACACGACAACGACGCAATCAGAAAAGCGAGCACCAGAATAGCGCTCAACGCTTTGCTCATCGCAAACACCCCGAGACGTTATACCACGGTCGCCAGGGCGTGTATTGCGTCGGCGAACGGCGACCAAAAGATTGTCTTAGTGGCTTCGCTTCGGGGCCAGGAAGGCGGCCTCATTAGTTCCAAGCCACTGATCGTCAAGGTTGAAAACGAGAACAGCCCTGTCAAGCTCGTAGTGGAACGCCGCGACTGACAAACCCGCAACTCGCTGGAACTTCGTTTATCGAACGCTCGTTAATGTCGTCAATCAGGCGTCGATCAGGCGCGCCGAGTTCTTCTTTCAACTGCAGTCTTTACAGGGAGGGTCGCATGTATTGTCCTCGATGTGGTCGACAGCCGATTACTGACGAGTTGCGTTTCTGTTCGTACTGCGGTTTCAAGCTTGGCGTCGTTAAAGCGTCTCTCGCTGACTGCGACGACGCTGCGCCAGCCGGACTGAACGAAGCGCGAACGTTGCTGTGCCAACCACGTACTCGAGAGATAAGCATCGGTGTCATTCTGATGTTTGCGGGCACCGTGTTCGCGACCGGGATCGCCCGGATGGCTGGTCGTGAAGCCGGCGCCCTTGCACTTATGCTCGCCTATTCATTAACGCTGCTTTTCTCCGGCCCGATTACGAAGGGAGTCTTCAAACTGTTTTCGTGGGACGAGCAGGCCGGCAACTTGTCGGCCGCGAGGAAGGGAATGGGTTTTGGCGCGACGCTGATGTTTATTAGCACGGTCGCAATAACGATCGGCTCGCTGATGATGTTTGGACGCATGAAGACCGAGCCTTTCTTCATCGGTCTCGTCCTCGCATTCG
>DASTOZ010000742.1:0-4541 GCA_035762365.1 Pyrinomonadaceae bacterium
GCACGACACCCGCCGCGCCCGGCGCAGCCATGGAGGGGCTCCCGCTTGCGCGCCTGAACGGCACGCGCATCGAAGCCGATCAGATCTCCAAGCTCGCGAAAGCCTCCGGCGGACAGGCAGACGTGTGGCTCGACCTCGACGCCAACGAAGACAACATCGCCACTCGCGACGTAAGCAAGTACCGCGTCATCCACGTCGCCACGCATGGTTTACTGAACGCCGAACGGCCGCAGTTTACGGGCGTGGTCCTTTCGCTCGTCGGCAACAAAACAAACGACGGCTTTGTCCGCACAGACGAAGTCTTCAACCTTCGTCTCGGTGCGCCGCTCGTGATGCTTTCAGCCTGTGAAACAGGCCTCGGCAAAGAGAAGCGCGGCGAAGGCGTCATGGGCCTGACGCGCGCGTTCATGTATGCCGGCGCGCCAACCGTTGGCGTCAGCCTCTGGTCCGTGGCCGATAAATCCACGGCCGACCTGATGACAGATTTTTACAAGCGGTTATTTACGTCAGACACCACCTCCTCCTCCAGCGCGCTACGCGGCGCGCAGTTGGACATGATCGCGGGCAAGAAATACAGCGCGCCGTTTTTCTGGGCGCCCTTTGTATTGGTGGGCGACTGGAATTAGTCGCCCCCTATCCTATTTCCGTCTCTTTCTTTTTCGTAATCCGTAAAGGCCACTCAACCCACTCAGCAACAGTGCCGCAGTAGCCGGCTCGGGAACGCCGGAAGGTGAACCTTCGGACGGCGACCCCTCGACGACGAAGTTGTCGATGCGGTTCGTGCCCGTAGCCGACGATGCGCCGTTGAAGACAATGCGAAACACAGCATTTGCGTTATCGTTCAGACCTGCGATGCTCGACAGCGTAAACACCAGCGGCGCCGACCCGAACGCCGTCGCCGGCACGTAAGGTGGACCGAAGTTAACGAACGTCACTCCGTCGATACTGTACTGAAACTGGTTGTTATTGAAGCCGGTGCTGGTCCCCTGGGTCGCGAAACTCACGATGATATTCGAGAAACCCAACGTGCTCACATTGAAGGTGAGGTTGCGACCGTTGTTTGCGGTGCCGCTCCCACCTTGTAGCGAAAGCGCCTGTCCCGCCGGATCTCCCTGCCTCGCGTTGTTTGTCGTTCCGGCGGCAAACAGGACGTTCGCCGCGATGATGTCCGTGGTGAGCACGCCCGTCCCGTGATCGACTGTCAGGTTTGAATCGTTGAAGTTCCAGATCGCGATTTCATTCGCCTGCGCTCCTTGCGAGGCAAGAAACAACAACACGATCGCGCTGATGAGGTTCAAAGAGAGTCGCCGGGTAAGACGGCGCCCCTGGTTCATTGACATACACGTTCTCCTTGATGAGGTTTGTAGACACAAAACTGCCGCAATCGGAGAAAGCGAGAATCTTTAAGAGACTCGTGAGGCTCGTCAGTAGTCGCCCGGCTCTGAGGACAGCCAAAGCTTTCTCGGTAGCGCACGCACAATAGACTGATTCCGTTCGCTCGTCAACACGAAACCCCGCGTTTCTACAGAACGCCGAAATAAGTTATAAATAAGACCTCAAAGAGGACGCGAGAACATGGGTAAAAACTTTTTCAGAATCGACGATCGTGCGACGCTCGACAATCTGATTTCGGATTCGAAGCAGAAGACAGTACTGGTTTTCAAGCACAGCAACGCTTGCCCGATCAGCGCGCGGGCGTATCGCGAGATGCAGAAGCTCGAAAACCAGGTAAACCTGCTGGAGATCCAGGCTGTGCCCGATCTTTCGCGCGAAGTTGAAGATTTGACCGGCGTCAGACACGAATCGCCGCAGGTCATTCTGCTGCGCGACGGGAAAGCGGTGTGGAACGCTTCGCATTTCGACGTCAACGCCGCGTCGGTTTCGCGGGCATTGGAATCGAGTGGATGATGTCTGAACGAAGAGGACCGGCGATCGAGCCGCGTGAGATCAAGCAGGAAGACGATTTCACGTTGCGCATTACGTGGGCCGACGACCGGCAATGCCGCTTCCGTGCGGCAGACCTACGGCGCGCCTGTCCCTGCGCTCAGTGCGTGAACGAATGGACGGGCGAGCGAGTTTTGAACGCCGCGAGTGTTTCCGACGAGCTCGAGATAAAAGACCTGAGTTTAGTCGGTCGTTACGCGCTGAACTTTCGCTGGAGCGACGGCCACGAAACCGGAATTTACAGTTTTCGCTACTTGCGCGAACTGTGCGAGAGCCTGGCGGCAGTGAGTAAGTAAGAAAGGTACGTCAATGAACGAACGCGATTTCTTTAACGAGAAAGAAGAGGTCAAGAAAGCGACGTACAGTTGTCCCCACTGTCGCGAGCGCGCTGAGTATGACGTCAGGTGGTTGAAGCGCACGAAGAAAGCGCAACCGCCGAAGGGGATGAACGAGCAGGACCGGGCGCGGTTTCAGAAGTCGCGTGATTATCTCGTCAGGATCGACGACATGCTGGCCTGCCGAAACGCGCGTTGCCGGCGGCGGTTCGACATTCCGAGCTCCCAAACGGTTGTTTTCATCTAACACCGGCATCCGCAGCCGCCGATTCAAGTAAAAACCCGACACCCGTCGGAGAGACCTTCACGCTCCCACCTCAAAAACCATCGAAATCCTGAGTTAACCACTGGCTCGCCTGTTGCACTTACGCTCCCCGCGGCCGTCTCGGTCGGCTAAGCGACCATGATTGAAACTCAACAGTTCGCAGGCGCGACAAAAACAAACACCTCCTTTTTGACTCCCTTGGAACGGCGTCTCGCAGTCAGAGTGCTCCCCCGCATTCCATCCTGGCTCGAGACGTACCACCTGACTATGCTGACGCTCGTTTGGTCGGGGCTGATCCTGTTCTTTTCTTACCTTGCGAAGAACGATCTGCGCTGGCTGTGGGGCGTGTCGGCGATGGTGGCGTTGCAGTACGTGACCGACCACTACGACGGCAAGATCGGGAAATATCGCGGCACAGGTCTGGTCAGGTGGGGTTACTACATGGATCACCTGCTCGACTATTTCTTCCTGTGCTCCGTGATCATCGGTTACTCGTTCATTCTGCCGGAGCGCTCGCGTTTTCAGATCCTGATCATGCTGGCGATTTTTGCCGGTTATGAAGTGAGCACGTTTCTAGCGTTTGCGGCGACAGACCGGCTGAAGATCAGTTATCTGAAATTTGGTCCGACGGAGTTTCGGCTGGCGCTCATCGTTATCAACGGTTTGCTGGTTCAGTACGGCACCCGCACGATGGTGAACGGGCTCAAGTACGTGAACATGGGCGCCGCGATTGGTCTCGCGCTGATGATCTACCGCACACACAAAATCATTTGGTCGCTCGACATGAAGCACAAGAACACGGTGAATATTGTCAACGACTGAAGACACTTGGCACTTCAGGCTGTCTTGCTTACGTGCCAGTGTGTTCCTCGATTTGTGTACGGTTTGCGGGCGCAAATGCCTGTTCTCGTCTATTGAAAAAATTTTTTCTGGAAAAGTGGCCCTTTTTATCGGTGGTGTGCGCGTTAGCGGATGTGGCCTCTTCTTTGCAAGCTTAATCGGCGTCCAACGTTCAACCAGTTAATTTGGGAACTGCGAGACGAGAAATTCGTTCGATACGATATAGATTCCAACGGGAAGCTCGAAAATACAGCAATGTCTGACAAGAAAACAATTCGTATAGTCAAAAAGGGTGAAAAGCAGGTCGTCCGACCGCCCGCAGCCAAGGCTAAGAACACCGCACGTGAAACGGCGCGCGATATGGTCGAGACCGTGACCAACTGGGTCAACGAGTTCCAGCAGCGCCGCCGCACAGAGACCACGAACGCGCTGAGAATCCTCTCGAAGACGCCTCGTGGCAGTGAAGCCTAGCCCTCCCCAGAAGTAGTTAATCACTATCAAGGTTTTTGACCCGGCCCTCCCTCCCAGGGGCCGTGGTCTGCCTGTTCGGACGTTTTGTTTGACACGTCTTCGGTGCGGCGCTAGCATCGCGTCGTTCCGAAACAACGTGAGTGGAGGCTGAGTATGGCGAGAAAAAGTTCTCCACAAAAATCGAAGAAACAGAGCGCCAGGCCTGTCTTTGACAGCATCCGCAAACCGAATGCGCCGCCGGGACATCCGATCGCGCGAGCCAAGCCCGACGACGTCGCCAGACCGGCGATGCGCAAGGCAAAGCACAAGCGGCCGCCGGATGCCTCAGGCGACGAAGAATCATGACCACACCTGAAAAGTCGAAGTCTTTAGAGGCAAGTCTGTCGACTGCGTTCATTAATGAAGCGGTCGACTTTCTTACGGGCGAGTATCTGCCGAAGATCGAGCGCTGCCTCGAGCAACTCACGGAGGAACAGATCTGGTGGCGTTCGAACGAGCAGTGCAACAGCATCGGCAACCTGATCCTGCACCTGTGCGGCAACGTCACGCAGTGGATCGCGGGCGGCGTCGGCCGCCGGCCGTACGAGCGCCTGCGCCAGCAGGAGTTCGAAGAACGGCGCGCGCTGCCGAAGACCGAACTGCTCCAACGGCTCGGCGCCGTCGTGGCGACCGCCGACGAGGTGCTC
>DASTOZ010000743.1:0-2982 GCA_035762365.1 Pyrinomonadaceae bacterium
GGCCGGGCAATCGACGCGAACTGGCAGGAAGTCTCGTGGTCTCTGCTCACCATCGCCGCGGGCAAAGTGCTCGGGGCGAGCCTAATCAGCGGCATGTTTTTGTTCCTGCAACGACGAATCCTGATCGGCATCTCGCGCAACGTCGAGTACGACATGCGCAAGGAGCTTTACGAGCACCTCGTCGGCCAACCGCTGTCGTTCTATCACGAGCATCGCACGGGCGACCTGATGGCGCGGGCGACAAACGATCTTTCAGCCGTGCGGCAACTCGCGGGACCGATGGTCATGTACACGTTGCAAACGGTATTCGTCGTCGTGCTCGTGCTGCCGCTGATGTTCGTGCTGAACTGGTGGCTGACGTTGCTGCTGTTCGTAACGATGCCGCTCGTCTCGTTGACCGTGAAATTCTTCGGTCAGCAGGTACACAGTCGTTTCGAGAAGATCCAGGAGTTCTTCGCCGACATCATGGCCCGCGCGCAGGAGAACTTCACCGGCGTGCGCGTTGTGCGCGCGTATGCGCAGGAAGACGCCGAGATGGAGGCGTTCAATACGCTGAACTGGCAGTACGCGGAACGGAACCTGGGGCTGGTGCGTGTCGAAGCGTTGATGCGGCCGTTGATGACGTTTCTGATCGGGTTTGGATACGTGCTGATCATCTGGCAGGGAGTGCCGCTGGCAGTGCGCGGCGAGATCACCGTCGGCGAGTTCACGATGTTCAATCTGTACCTGACGCGCTTGATCTGGCCGCTGATCGCGCTGGGTTACGTTGTGAATCTTTATCAACGCGGCACGGCGAGTTTAAAACGACTGAACGCGATCTTTCGCATCAAGCCGTCGATTGCCGACGAGCCGGACGTCGTCGAACAGCCGCCGATCAAAGGCGCGATCGAGTTTCGCGATTTGACGTTTCGTTATCACCCGAACGACGAGCCGGTGCTGCGCGACATCAACCTGAAGATTCCCGCCGGAAGAACAGTCGCCTTTGTCGGACGCACGGGGAGTGGCAAGTCGACGATCGCGAACCTGATCCCGCGTCTGTTGGATCCGCCGGACGGCACGGTTTTCATCGACGGCATCGACATTCGCGACTATCCGCTGGCGCAGTTGCGATCGAGTATCGGTTACGTGCCGCAGGAGACGTTTCTGTTCAGCGATTCGGTGAAGGAGAACATTGCGTTTGGTGTGGAAGATGCGGAGCAGGCTGAGGTTGAGTCAGCGGCGGAGATTGCGGGACTGTCCGGTGACATCGCCGCGTTTCCCGATCGTTATGAAGCGCTTGTCGGCGAGCGCGGCATCACGCTTTCCGGTGGACAGAAACAACGCACGGCGATCGCACGTGCCGTTTTGCGCGAGCCAAGGATTCTGATTCTCGACGATGCGCTGTCGTCGGTTGATACCTACACCGAAGAGAAGATCCTGGGCCAACTGCGCGGCGTGATGCGCGATCGCACGAGCATGATCATCTCGCATCGCATCTCGACCGTGCGCGACGCAGATTTCATCTGCGTTTTGGATGAGGGCCGGATCATCGAGCAGGGAACACACGCGGAACTAATCGGCCTGAACGGAGCTTACGCGGATCTCTACGAGCGGCAACTGCTCGAAGAAGAGCTTGCAGCGACTTAATTTCACGAAATATAAATGTCGACGGCGGTAAAACAGTTTCACGAAGAAGAAGCAATCGGGAAGACTTACGATCTTCAGGTCGCCCGCAGGCTGCTCAAGTATCTACGGCCATACCTCCGGTCGCTCGTGTCGGCGATCGTGCTGACATTGCTCGTGAACTGGCTCCTCACCTTGCAGCCGAAATTCACGCAGTGGGCCATCGATTGGTACATCCTGCCGCGAACGACTGACGGCCTTGGCTTGCTGGTGGGCCTCTATCTCGGCACGCAGGTCCTGCGACTCTCGCTTTCTTACTTGCAGTCAATTCTGGTCAATACCGTCGGACAGTACACGATGTTCGATCTGCGGCGAGAGCTTTACGGGAAGCTGCAACAACAGGAAGTCGCGTACTACGACCGCAACCCCGTCGGCCGCATCATGACGCGCTTGACCAGCGACGTCGACGCGCTGAATCAGTTGTTCACCGAAGGCGTTACGGACCTGATGGGTGATCTCGTGATCATCGTGACGATCATCGTCGTCATGTTGTGGATGGACGTCCGGTTGACAATCATCTCTTTGATGACCGTCCCGTTGCTGTTCGCGGCAACGACGTGGTTTCGCAAGGGCGCGCGACGCGGTTACGAACTCGTACGCACGCGCATCGCTCGCATCAATGCGTATCTCCAGGAGCACTTCGCGGGCGCGCAAACGGTGCAGATCTTCAACGCTGAAACTAAATCGCTGAATGCCTTTGATCGCATCAACGAAGACTATCGCCGCGCCAACATCGACACGATTTTTTACTACGCAGTGTTTTTCCCGCTCGTCGATCTGATCGGCGCGATCGGCATCGCGCTGATCATCTGGTACGGCGGTTATCGCGTTATGCACGGCGCGCTGTCGCTCGGGGCCCTCGTCGCGTTTATTCAGTACTCGCAGTCGCTGTTTCAACCGATTCGCGATCTGTCCGACAAGTACAACGTGCTTCAGGCCGCGGTCGTCGCGTCGCACCGAATCTTCAAAACTCTCGACCTGCCGATTGCGATCACCACCCCTGAAAAACCGCTCAAGGTTGAACGCGCGCGTGGTCGCATCGAGTTTCAGAACGTGTGGTTCGCGTACAAAGACGAGGACTGGGTGTTGAAGGACGTATCGTTCACCGTCGAGCCCGGACAGTCAATCGCGCTCGTCGGTCACACCGGGTCGGGCAAGACGACGATCACAAACCTGTTGATGCGTTTCTACGACATCCAACGCGGACGGATCCTGCTCGACGGCGTCGACCTGCGCGACTGGGACCTGAAAGCCCTGCGGCAAAACTTCGCCGTCGTGTTGCAGGAAGTATTTCTATTCAGCGGAACGATCGAGGGAAAC